>CAZSIA010000001.1:0-42656 GCA_964606905.1 uncultured Anaeroplasmataceae bacterium
TTTGTTGTTCGCTTTATTCGTTCATGTTCAGTTTTCAAAGACCTACTGACTCTTTAGAGCCGTCATATATTTTATCACTTCAAAACTATACTGTCAACACTTTTTTCAATATTTTTTTAAATGATAAAAATGGTGGATGGGGACGGTTTCGAACCGCCGAACCCTTAGGGAGCAGATTTACAGTCTGCCGCGTTTAGCCTCTTCGCTACCCATCCATTTATAGGCACCAAATTCATAGTGCTTATTTATTCTACTATAAATGAAAATAAAATGCAATACTTATTTTTCATTTTTTTACACTTTTTTTACAAAAGCCATTTTCGATGGTTTTTCATTCCACGTGCGCACGCACATACACATATTATATAATAAATAAGGATAACTACTAACTACTTTTTGCAACATAAAATTCAAAATATTCAATCCCGTTTTTATTCATTGTTCTTACAATTTCTGTCTTCAATATTCTATTAATTTCAAAGTGTTTAAATGATTTAGTCTCACAAACTATTCTAACACTATAAAATAATTCATTTATTTCTTGAACACCTAAAATTCTTGGTACACTAATAATATTATGATGTTTTATCTTTTTTATGACACTTTCAATCAAAAAAATAACATCATCAACCGAATATTTATGTAAAATAGGTAAATCAACAATCGCAAGCGAATTATTACGCGAATAATTTATAACCGAGGTAATATCTCCATTAGCGAAATAATGCATTTCCCCATTGTAAGTTAGAATTATTGTTGTTTTAAGTCCCAACTCTAAAACTTCACCAACAACATTATTAATGGAAACAAATTCTTTAACAACATATTGATTTTCAAAAATTATAAAAAATCCATTTATCATATCTTTCATAAGTTTTTGCAGGCCAAATCCTAATAAAATGCCCAATAGACTTGCACCAGCTAATACAGAGGCTGTATCAATACCACCAATAGCTAATATAATAAATAAACCAACCATTAATCCGCCATACTTAATAAGATTAATCACTAACAAAAATATTGTTTCTTTCCGCTTTGATACTTTACCGATAATTATCTTTTTAAAAAATAAATTGGCAATGAAATGAATACTAAAAATCACAACAACGACAAAAGCCATTAATAAGATCTTATCAAACATTCTATCACCAATTAATATTTTGTATTTAATTATATTATTTATACTACTTAGTTTGTTTTATTTTTTTATCTAACTCAAATTTGCTCATCATTACAACTCGCCCACAACCACAACATTCAAGTTTAAAATCAGCTCCTGTTCTAATGATCTTCCATTCATTACTGCCACAAACATGAGTTTTTTTAGTTTTAACTATTTGATTCAATTTATACATATTATCACGTCCTACAATGGATTTTTCTTAATTGAAGCAAATGCACGAGGATATTTTAAAGGACATTTTTCAAAATGTTCAATCAATATCAACACCCTTTTACTTTCTTCTTTAGGCAAATAATATTCAGCTTGACGAACGATTTTACCCTTTAACAAGTTCAACGAATTACCTTCGTTAATTTCTTCTTCAGCATTTTTACCCTTCATACTTATAAAATAACCACCAACTTTTACAAGAGGAATACATAATTCATTTAATATATTAGCTCTTGCTACAGCTCTTGCAGTCACAACATCAAATGACTCGCGATGATCTTTTGCATATTCTTCAGCTCTACCATGAACCAAAGTAACATCAGATAATCCTAATTTAGCAACTAATTGTTTTAAAAATGTAATTCTTTTATCAAGTCCATCAACAATTGTAACCTTTAAATGTGGATATACAATCTTTAAAGGAATACTAGGAAAACCAGCTCCGCTTCCGACATCACAAATTGTTTCGACATCGTTTAAATCTAACACTTCGCCAACCAAAATACTATCGTAAAAATGTTTAATGTAAACATCATCAACTTCAGTAATAGCGGTCAAATTTACATTTTCATTATATTCTACTAAAAATTTATAATAAATTCGAAACTGTTCTAACTGTCTTTCAGATAATTGCTTATTAATTTTTTCTAACAAAATATTAAAATCCATCAACGTACACCGCCTTTTATATAGACTGACAACACCGCAATATCTGCTGGATTAACACCACTAATTCTAGATGCTTGACCGATTGTTAGAGGTCTTATTTCTTTAAGTTTTTCTCTTGCTTCTAATGCGATATTTAAAATATCATCATAATTAATATCCGAAGGAATTTTACGCAATTCATTAGAAATTAATTTTTCAGCTTCTTTAAAAGCCTTCTTAATATATCCTTCATATTTTATTTCAATTTCAGCTTGCTTAATAATACTTAAAGGATATTCGATGTCAAAATTATCCTTAATAAAAAATGAGGTAACTTCAGGACGCTTTATCAAATCAAAAAGCGTTGTTCCGTTATTAAGCATAGATGAATTAATTTTCAACAAAGCTTCATTAAGTGCTTTTGTTGGAGAAACCTTCATTCCTTTCATAAGTTCAATGCAATTAACAATGTCTTCTTTTTTCTTTAAAATTGCTTGATTTTGTTCCTCACTAATCAAACCTACTTTATATCCATATTCACGCAATCTTAAATCTGCATTATCATGTCTTAATAATAAGCGATATTCAGCCCTAGATGTTAATAAACGATATGGTTCTGTAGTTCCTTTAGTAACTAAGTCATCAATCAATACGCCAATATAAGCTTCATGTCTTTGTAAAACAAATGGCTCCATATTGCGGATTTTTAAACTTGCATTAATCCCTGCCATAAGTCCTTGTGCAGCTGCTTCTTCATATCCAGAAGTTGAATTAATCTGGCCAGCACAATACAAATTTTCAATTATTTTTGTCTCCAATGTTGGCCATAAATTAATCGGATTAATTGCATCATATTCAATCGCGTAAGCATATTTAGTAATAACTGCATTTTCTAATCCTGGTATCAAATGAACCATTTTATCTTGTATTTCTATTGGCATCGAAGTAGAAAATCCACCTAAATATATTTCATCTAAAGATAAACTTTCAGGTTCAATGAAAATTTGATGACGTTCCTTATCATTAAAACGAACAACCTTAGTCTCAATAGATGGGCAATATCTTGGACCAACGCCCTCAATAATTCCACCATACATCGCAGAAGCATCTAAATTGTTCATAATAATATTATGAATATCTTTATTAGTGTATGTTAAATAACAAGGAACTTCATTCCCACTCAGATTAGGAATATATCCATCAAAACTAAAATTAGTAACTTCACTATCACCAGGCTCTAACGAAACCTTAGAATAATCAATCGAATCTTTTTTTATTCTTGGAGGAGTTCCTGTTTTAAGCCTTGTAACATCAAAACCTAAACGCTTAAGTTGTGCACTAATTCCATATGTTGTAACTTCACCATCGGGACCTTCAATTTTAAAGTCATGTCCTCTTAAAGTTTTACTGTTTAAATATGTACCAGTTGTTAAAATTATAGCCTTTGCATATAATTTAGTGTCATCCGCCAATTTTACTCCTACTGCTTTATCATCTTCTACTAATACTTCTTCTACTAATGCTTCTAAAAGTGTAAGATTTTCTAGTCTCTCTAAAGCTTTACGCATTTCTTTTGGGTATTCTACTTTATCAGATTGAACACGCAAAGCTTGAACAGCAGGACCTTTGGAACTGTTTAACATTTTGGTTTGAATTTGAGTTAAATCCGCAATTTTACCTTGAATGCCTCCTAGAGCATCTATCTCACGAACAACAATTCCTTTTGCCGGTCCACCAATAGATGGGTTACATGGTAATTTTGCTAATTGATTCAAATCTCCTGATATTAACATTGTTTTAAGTCCAATTTTGCTGACAGCATGGGCTGCTTCACATCCGGCGTGGCCACCACCAACAACAATTACGTCATAATTCATCTTATATCACCAACTTGCATTAGTATTATATCATAATTGCTAATGTTGCATAGGAAAAATATTACATATTTTTTTAAAAAAAGTTGTTAGCGTTTTCAAAAAAAAGTAGTGCAATTATAACTGACTTGTATTATAATAGTTATATAAAATCGATTTTGTTAGGGAGGAAATTGAAATGAAATTAATCTTAGGCAATCCAGGCAGTGGTAAAACTAAAGCACTTTTAGCATTAAGCGAAAAAAATAACGTTCCTATTCTTTGTGAATCTAGTGCTAGGGTACAACGTCTTTTAGTAAAGGCTAGTAACTATGGATATCATATTCCTACTCCAGTTACTGCATTAGATTTAAACGCTGAAATTACTGAAGTATACATCGATGACGTTAAGAGACTTTTAGACACTCTTTTACGTGTGAATGTTGAATGTGTTACAGTTAATAGAGATGACTCTTTAGAAATTAAGGATTTAGATTTATAATTTTAGAAATCTTATCTTTTTTGAGAAAAATAAAAACCGCGATTTGCGGTTTTTTTATTCTTCAGTCGAATTATTTTCTTCAACTACTTCCTCTGTTAAATCAGCAGGAACTTCTTCTTCATCATTAATTCCAAAGAATTCATCATAATGAGCTTGTTGTTCATTTAATAAATCTTCAAAACGTTTATGACCGATAATGTTTTTAATTTTACCAATTGCTTCATCGTTGTGTTTATTAACAATTGAATCAACCTTTTTATTAACAACAACATTAACAATAATAAAGCCAACTAATGTAATAGCCATAGCTACAGTTTGACCCGTTTGACCTAATTGATTTGCAAAAACCATTAATAAAACGAATACAACGAACACTAAAATTGAAACAGGAATAAAAATAAATTTCATTACCTTACCACGTTCTTTTTCTACTGCATCCCAAAAATCAATCATACATTGATTAACTCGTTTTCCATAAAGTTCGCGTAAACGAGGATAATAAGTATCTTCTAATATTAATTTATATCTTTTTCCATCTACACTAGACCAAATTGCAAACTTTGCTTTTGGAGCGTATTCATTAAATAAAACTTCATTTGAATTTAAACTGTGTAATTCAATAACTACACCATTATTTAATTCTTGAACGTCAAAAGGGTCAGTTGTAACTGCATTATATATTTTAGGATTAATTTTCATAATTATATTCACCTCAAAGAATATTTTAACATAAATAATTTATTTATGGTATAATATTTTAAAAGATTAGTTTTAAAAAATACTGGTTTTTTACAAAAATATAAATTATGTTAGGAATTGATGTGGAATGCTAAATAAAAACATCTTATTAGCAGAAGATGAACCAACAATACAACGCTTAGTTAGAACATATTTTGAACATGACAATTACACTGTTTATACTGCTTCTAACGGTGAAGAAGCTATAAAAATCTTCAAAGAAGTTAAGATCGACTTAGTTTGTCTAGATATAATGATGCCAATAATGGACGGATTTGAAGTTACAAAAATTATTCGTGCCTCATCTGAAGTCCCAATTATCGTAATGACAGCACTGCAATCAGAAGAAGATATATTAAAAGGGTATAGCTTACATATTGATGATTATATTACAAAGCCTTTTAATCCTAAAGTTCTTTTAGCAAAAGTAAACAATTTAATGTTACGCCTTGATAAAGAAAATTCTTTGAGAATGGAATATAAAATTGGCGAATTATCCTTTGACTTTATCAACAATTCAGTTTCATTTGAAGGTAAACCGCTTGAATTAACAAAAACAGAATTTAAAATGTTATCATTCTTAGCTAAAAACAACAATAAGGTTTGCTCACGAGAACTTCTTTTGGATGAGGTTTGGGGACTAGATGTTTATGTAGATGATAGAATAGTTGATGCATATATCAAAAAATTAAGAAAAATAATAGCTCCAAAAAAATATATAAGAACAGTTTTTGGTGTTGGCTATCGCTTTAGTATTGAGGAAAAATGAAAAAACTATTAAGAAAATTTTCGTTACAAACCCAAATCATTTTTGTCAATAGTTCTTTACTTCTGCTATCGTTAGTCATCTATTTTATATACATAAGCATAATTGATTCTTCCAACACATATATAAATAATCCTACTTTATTCAATGTTTTATATTGGATAGTAATAATTGTTGTTTTAATATTTATAAGTGCGTTTGTTACCGAAAAAATTACATTACCAGCAAAAGAATTTATAGGCTATGCAAAAGAATTTGAACATATAAACTTTAAAAAAATTGCAGACCAAATGACAAATTCAGATTTCATTAAACTAGCTAATGCTTTTAACGAGTTACAAACAAAACTTCATGAAACTATTGAAAAACTACAACTAAACAACAATAAAATTGTCAAGTTAAACGAAGATTTAAAAAATGAATTAATTCATAAAAGAAACCTTGTTGCCTCTATTTCACACGATATAAAAACGCCACTCACAATAATTGCAGCAACCATTTCAGCAATATCTGATGGTCTTTTTACGCCAGAAGAGACACAATTAGAATTAGAAAATGTTTTAAATGAAATAGAAACAACCAAAAAAATGTTACAAGATACAATTAATATTTACAGAATTGAATCAGAAATTAGTGAAGAGAAATTTGAAGAATTTCAACTAATTGAAGTTATCAATTCAGTAACACACGATCTAAGCAAATTAATTGCTAAATACAAACATTCACTTCATCTAAACCTTCCATGTGATATCAAACTTAACGCCGATAAAGAAAAAATTAGTATGGTAATTAAAAATTTAATCATCAACGCAATCATCCATTCACCAGAAGGAAATAGTATTAATATAAACATTGTAACGAACAAAATAAATTCTATCTTAGAAATAATAAATACAGGAATTAACATTTCTGATGAAGATATTAAAAACATCTTCAAACCGTTTTATAGAGTTGATAAATCTAGAACAAAAAAGGATGATTTCGGTAATGGATTAGGACTATATATTACCAAAGAAATTTTAGACAAACACAATTTAAAAATTAATGTTGAAAACATCGAAAATGGAGTAAAATTTTATATCATTTTTAAGCAGTAAAGGGTAGCTCAAGCGAACTACCCTTTTTTAATTTTACTTCTTAACTTTCTTATAAATCAAATCATATTTTTCATAAGTCTTTGTTCCTAAATACTTATAAATTTGACCATTAGTAATATTACCTGGGTAATAAACAGGTAAATCAGTTATGCCTTCAAATTCAGAATCAGTTAACATTGCATTTAAAACACTCGTTTGTGTAGGGCAATATCCAACATATTGAGCATTTCTTAATGAGTTTTCATATCCAATCATAAAATCAATAAACTTATAAGCTAATTCTTCATTCATTGAATTATTTGGAATAACCATACCGTCAAAAAATACATTATTATTCATAGGCGCTATCATATCAAAAGAAATATGAGGGTCATCTGATTCTTCATATACTGAATAAAGTGTATCAAAGAAGTCGCCAGAATATACTAAAGCTAAATCATACTTTCCGCTAGCTACGCCAGTTTTAAGTTCATCAGTAGCCCATGCATGATAATTCATACCCTCAAGCGAACTACTAGCTTTTTCTAATTCATCTTCTTTTTTTGTATTTAAACTATATCCATTATAAAGAAGTGAACTTGCGATACTATCGCGTGCACTTGCGTACATTCCAATCTTTACAGCACCTAATAATTCTTTTTCAAACAATACATTCCAACCATTTTCTTCAATAATTGAAACTTGCTCTTCACTTAAATTATCTGTATTATACATAATTCCCAAACTTCCCCAAAAATAAGGAACACAATAAGCTTCTAATTCTGGACAGTCTTTTCGAATCAAATTCATTAATTTAGAATCAAAATTATTCACGTTATAATTTTCCAATTTTGAAAAATCAAGAGGTTTAATAATAGGAACGTCTACTCCTTCTTCATCACATAAAATCATTTGACCAATCATGTAATCTGATGGAATTGCGATATCATAAGGAGCGGCATCACTCATAATTTTTGAAAACATTGTTTCATTTGATTGAGCTATATCTAAAATCACATTGCAGTTATATAACTCTTCAAATTCCTCAATTAAATCTTCATCAATATATTCATCCCAATTCAAGATGTATAAATCGTTAGTATTATTACAACCAACTAAATTAAAAGATAAGACAGCAATTAAGAAAAGAAAAACCAACTCAATTTTATTTTTCACTATTATCTAACCGCCTTTCTTTTCGCTTGGTTTTTATTTGAAAGAACGTTATAAACTACTAAAACTACAAACATCACAACCGTTAAAATCGAATAAAATGCGTAAGCACTTTGAATATTTCCATAGCGGTTATTTCCACTACTTGAATAAATCCAAATTGATAAATTTTGAATCTTAGCCCCACTTACAAAATATGAAATAGTAAAATCATCAATACTCATTGTAAACGCTAAGACAGCGCCAGAAAAAATCCCTCCCATAATCGATGGGATAATAACCTTTCTTAAGGCTTGGTTTGGTTTACAACCTAAATCTAGTGCCGCATCAAATAGATTTTCATCAATTTCATTAAGTTTTGGTAGTACACTTAAAACTACATAAGGTAGACTAAAGAAAATATGGGAAATTAATAATGTAGTATATCCTAATGGATATCTAATATTAAGCATATTTCCAATAACCTTAAATACAAAGAATAAAAATACACCAGAAACTATATCAGCATTTAAAATTGGAAGATTATTTAGTAGAATTAAACCTTGTCTTTTCTTTTTCGATAAAGAATTAATACCGATGGCGAATAAAGTTCCTAAAACTGTTGAGATAACAGTAGATAAAATAGAAATTGTCAAAGTATTCATAATAGCGTCTGTCAATTTCTTCTTTGAAAACATTTGTAAATACCAATTAAATGTAAAGTCTTTAAACTCGTTTCCTACAAGTGATGAGTTAAAAGATAAAATAATGATAAATAAAACCGGAAGATACATTAATACTAAAATAATAGAAATATAAATAATTTGTGCAATCTTCCAAGAAGCATTTTTAACTTTTATTGACGTTGGAGTAGGAACAACATATGTATCATTCATCATAACAATGTCTCTCCTTCCGGATCAGCTTTAGAAATAATCACAAGAGAACCGATAACTACAACAATAATAATTAACGAAATCATACAGCCAATATTATATTGAGTAGCTACACCTTTCGCTCCTGAAATATAATTTTCTATTACATTTCCAATTAAATTAATTTTACCATTACCAATTATTTCTGGAATCGCAAAACCAGTAGCTGCAGGTAAAAACACCATAATTATTCCACTAGTAACACCCTTCATTGATAAAGGTAAAGTAACTTTTAAAAATGTTTTAATAGGTGTCGCACCTAAATCTTGACTAGCTTCAAATAAACTACGATCAATTTTTTGCAACTGAGTAAAGATTGGCAAAATCATAAATGGCATATACATTAAAATCATAACTAATACAACCGCAAATTGTGTACCAGATAGATTTAGACTAATACCAAAAAATGATTCTAATAATCCTCCTTCACTCAACATGTTATTAATTATCTTTAGACGCAATAACATACAAATCCACATTGGGAATAAAATTAATAAAATTGTTAAATACTTATTTTTAATTTTACTCATTGAAATAATATACGAAACTGGATAGCCAAAAATAACACAACCAACTGTAGCTAAAAAGGCTAATTTTATACTATTCCAAAATGCTAATAAATTTTGTGCAGTAAAAACAGATGAAACATGATCAACACTAAATCTAAACGAATCAAACGTTAAAGAATATTTAGTAGATGAGAAAGATAACAACGTTAAAAGAATTAAAGGTAATAATACCAATACTCCTAACCAAATAACATACGGAATTGAAAAATGCTTAAATCGTTTCATTAACTTTCTTTTTCAACTTTCATCAAATGGATTTCATATGGATCTACACTTAAACCGATTTGATCCCCAACTTTAGCCACTTCATAATCATGAATCACAAATTCCATTCCATTAATATTTGCACAAATTTCAAAATGAACACCTTTAAACACAACAGATTCTACAACACCAACAAGTTTTGCTTTATTAAGTGGAACCCTATCAAAGTCTTCCGGTCTAATTACAACATCACATTCTTCACCAACGGCAAAGTTTTCATCAACACAATCAAATACTTGACCCATAAATTTAACTTTTTTATTGCCAACATATTCTCCTCTAATAATATTTGATTCACCGATAAAGTTCGCTACAAAGCGATTTTTTGGTTCATTATAAATATCTTCAGGAGTACCAATTTGTTGAATATAACCGTTATTCATAACAACAACTGTATCGCTCATTGTTAAAGCTTCTTCTTGGTCATGAGTTACAAAGATAAATGTAATACCCAGCTTCCTTTGCATTTCTTTTAATTCATACTGCATGTTTTGTCTAAGCTTTAAATCAAGTGCGGCTAAAGGTTCATCTAACAACAAAATTTTAGGTCTATTAACTACTGCTCTAGCAATAGCTACTCGTTGTTGTTGCCCACCAGATAATGTATCAATTTTACGATGTTCAAAACCTTCTAATTTAACTAATTTTAAAGCCGCTAAAACTGCTTCATTAATTTGCTTTTTAGTCATCATCAAAGATTTAGCACTTTTTATCTCATCTGCTTTATCCTTATGAGCTTGCTTTAATTCTGCTTCCAAACGGTCTAATTCAGCCCAAACCGCAATACTCCTAAGACGTTTTAATTCTACTTCATATTTTTTAGTAGCTTTACTTTTACTAACACCACTAGCTACAGCTTCTTCAATAAGTTCATTAATTTCATTAATACGTTTTTTAGCGTTTTTAACTTCATCATCTTTATTCCACTCAATTTCAATTAACGCTTCAAGTTCAGGAATAATCTTTTCATATTTCTTTTCAACTTCTTCTAATCTACTTTCAATTAGTTTTTGTTTTTCTTCGAAAATTTCTTCTTTAATCTTAACTTTTAGCGCCTTAAGTTGACCTCTAAGTTCAATCTTTTCCTCTTTAGTAATACTTTTAACGTTTAATTTTCGTTGAATTTCTTTTCTTTCAGCTTCATGACTACGTCTAACATTACTTTTCAATTCCTCAAAAATTCGGTTATAATTTCTTAAACCAAAAGCTACATTATCAAAAATAGACAAATGTGGAAATAATGCATAACGTTGGAAAACTGTATTAATCGGACGTTGATAAGGTGGAAGATTATTAACTACTTCACCATTTAAAATAATTTCTCCACTATCTGGTTCTTCAAATCCACCGATCATTCTAAGTGTTGTTGTTTTACCACAACCGCTAGGCCCTAAAAAAGTAATAAATTCATTGTCATTTACATAAAGATTCATCCCTTTTACAACTACATTATCACCATAAGCTTTTACTATATTTTTTAACTCAATAATTTTCTTTGCCATTTCCATAACCTCTTAATTAAAAATTAGGCGGACAAGAAACCCAAATTAATTTTGCTGTTTTATTTGTCCTATTTTTTATATAATGAAATTTGTTTGTCTCAATATAAAAGGCTTCACCCTTTTTACAACTTTTAACAACACTTCCGTAAACTACGTCAATACTTCCTTCTAAAACATAGCCAAACTCTTGACCTTCATGTGGAGTGTCTTCCATTGTTTTAGATAAAGGAGCTATTTCTACAAGAACTGATTCCATCATTAATTTCTGACTTGTCGGAATTAACCAGGTCATATCATATCCATCAAAACTTTTTTTAATTTGTTCTTCTTTATTAAAAACAATCTTTTCGATTTGTTCTTCATTAAAAAAATCTGCCAAATTTGTCCCTAAAACTTCTAAAATTTGTGTTAAGGTTGCCAGTGATGGACTCGTTTTATTATTCTCAAGTTGTGAAATATAACTCTTAGTTAATTCACATCTATTAGCCAACTCTTCTTGAGTAAGCGAAAGCATGGTTCGCATTTGTTTAATCTTTTTACCTAAATCCATTTCATACACAACCTTTCAGTTTTGACAAAATTAACTTATTGTTAACTTTTACTAAACTATTATAGATAATTTAATTATAGAACATTTCCCCCTTATGTCAACATAATAATTATAAATTATTAAACAATTAAATTATTATTAGCTTTGATTTTTTAAATAAAAGAAAAAGGAGAACTTTCATTCTCCAAAATTTTAAAAAATTAAACCTAAAAAATTTCCAATCATATTGTTTTTGTAGATATACTTAGCTAATCCAAATTCATCATCTTCTAGATGTAATTGTTCTTCAAAGAACAATACAAATCCACTATCTGGTGAAGCACTTTGCAAAATCAACGAAAGAATTAAAAATAAAATATAAACCAATAACATAAATATTAAAAAGTAAAATACTATTCCGGCCAAACCATCTAAAACTCTAATAAAACCAACTGCTTTCCTTACGGTCTTAACAATTAATTTTAAAATTAAGAAAGCTAAAGATGAAAACACTAGCAATAAGACAAATACAATCATGAAAACAAAGACGTAACTAACACCTTCTGAAATACTAGTTGCGATTTCTAGTGGGTCAACACTATCAACAATTCCGCCAGCTATAAAACTAGATATAAAGGATGGAAGACCTAATTCTTCAAGTAACTTACCAATCCCTTCAACTCCTTCTCCACCTTCAGTATAAGCCATAAAAGCATCAGATGACACGATATTGTTATATATTTTTTCTTCAATTGCACTATCCCATCCCCAGTTAACTACTAAATTTGTAACGGGTTTGGTAAAACAAATTGCAATAATTAATCCAGATAAAGCACTAGTTAATTTTAACAATGTAGTTAAAAAACCAACTTTATATCCAATTATCGCAACGATTATAAATAATAGAATTAAAATTAAATCTAGTATCATATAACCACCACCTTGTACCACAATTATACATTTTTTTTACCATTTAGTAAATAAAAAGTCCAACTAAGTCCTATAATCACAACAATACGCTGCTTAAGGCTGCTACCTTCCGATCCTGACCTGGTTCACATGTATTCCTTGAAAATAAAACTTAGTTGAACGATAGTATTGTATCACTTTTATTAACGATTATCAACATTTTTTTGTCTTAACTCTTTAAAAAAATCTTTTATAATTCGACTACATTCTTCTTCCATCACTCCGCCAACGACATTAACCTTGTGATTAAATGAGTAATCAAACAAGTTAAAAACACTTCCGCAAGCTCCTCCTTTTAAATCATAAGCACCAAAATAAAGATTTTTTATGCGTGATTGAATAATCGCTCCACTACACATTGGGCATGGTTCTAATGTGACATAGATATCACATTCTTCTAAACGCCATGATCCGATTTTTTTATTAGCTTTTTTAATCGCATTAAGCTCAGCGTGTCCTAAAACACTTTGATCTACCTCACGAGTATTATGACCTCTAGCTATAATTTTATCATTATAAACTATAACAGCACCAACAGGTACTTCAGCAATAAGATATGCCTTTTTAGCCTCGGCTAAAGCGGCCTTCATAAATTTATTTATCACGTTTTAGTACCATATGACAACGTCTACAGCGTGGTTCATAAGCTTCAGTTGCGCCAACAAGAATAATAGGATCATCCTCATATGCTGGTTGACCATCAATGATTCTTTGAGTTCTAGTAGCTGATTGACCACAAACATTACAAATCGCATTTAATTTTGTAACGCTTTCCGCCCTTGCTAAAAGTTCAGCTAAAACTTTAAATGGATGTCCTTTAAAATCAGAATCTAAGCCGCCACAAATAACTCTTAAACCTTTATCAGCTAACCATTCAGCAACATTAATTACATTTTCATCAAAAAATTGTACTTCATCAATAATTACAGCATTAATTTCATCAGTTACATAATTTAAAATTTCATTAGAACTTTTAACACAGATTGAATTCTTACGATAATTACTGTGAGAAACAATTTCAGTAGTTGAATAACGATTATCAATTGTGGGTTTAAAAACTAAATATTTCTTCTTTGCATATTCTAAACGATTAGCTCGACGAATTAACTCTTCTGTTTTCCCTGCAAACATTGGTCCACAAATAACTTCAATTTGTCCCATTTTCTCCATAAAAACGACTCCTTTTACCTCTTTAATAATAGAAAAGGTCACTCGAAAGCGACCATTTTAATATCATTTTACAATAAATTACTTTTGGTTTAAGCCATAACGTTTGTTGAACTTTTCAACGCGTCCATCAGCTTGAACGAAAGTTTGCTTTCCTGTATAGAATGGATGACAGTTAGCGCAAGTATCAACTTTAATTTCTTTTAAAATTGAACCTGTTTCAAACACTGCACCACATGTTGTACAAGTAACTTTTGTCTTATGATAGTTTGGATGAATTCCTTTTTTCATTACGTCTACACTCCTTCCGCCATAGTTTATTAAAACTATAGTAAGTAACACTTCTTGGATTATAACACAATTCATTTTATGTTGCAATACCTTTTCATTTATAATTTTCGATAATTTTTAAAGCAATTAAAACTGCATTACTGGCGGCACCTCTACGTAAATTATCCGCAACACAATAAAACAATAAAGAATTGCTAGAACAAAGATCTTTTCTTATTCTACCTACATAAACATAATCAGTATTATTTGCAACAGTTGATACTGGATATATACTATTTTTTGTATCATCTAATATTATAATGCTTTTTTGTTTTTTTAACTCTTCTATAACTTCATCAATATCAAAAGTATTTTCAATTTCAACCCTAACACTTACACCGTGACAGTATAAAACAGGAACTCTTACACAAGTAGAAGACACACATAAATTGGGTAAATGTAAAATCTTTCGTGTTTCATTAACCATCTTCATTTCCTCTTTTGTATATCCATTATCTAAAAATATATCAATTTGAGGAATACACGTCTTACTAATATCATATGGATAAAAATTTCCTTTTTCATTTTTTCTTGAAAGTTCTAAATCATTAATTCCATTCATACCACTACCACTGACTGCTTGAAATGTTGTATAATTGACTTTTTTTAAACCATATTTTTTTAAACAATTTAAAACTAAAACACACTGAATAGTAGAACAATTTGGATTTGATATCAATCTAGAACAATCATTAAAATCACTAAAATTAATTTCCGGAACAATTAACGCAACGTCTTTATTCATTCTATAAAAACTAGAATTATCAATAACAATACAACCTGCCTTTAACGCAATAAGACACCACTTTTCTGAAATAGTAGCCTTAGCTGTAAAAAAAGCAAAATCAACATCAACAAATGATTTATCTGTTAACTTTTCAACAAAATAAACTTTATTATTATAAATAATTTCTTTACCCACACTTTTATCACTAGCGAACAAAAAAAGCTTATTAATTGGAAAATTATATTCTGATAAAACTTTTAATAAAACACTTCCTACAACCCCTGTAGCACCCACTATAGCCACATTATATTTTTTTATAATTAATCCCTCTTTCAAAAGTTAATTTCTTTTAACTAAGCCATTAATTATATGTTATTATTAACAAAATTATTAATACCATAAAGATTAGTATTCGGATCTTTAAAGATTTCTATTTTTGGTTGATAAAAAGTAAATAAAACAAATAAAATTCCAATTGTAATAACTAAAAAGAAATAACTATTTGAAACCTCATTAAGACTTTCTTTCTTTTTAAATAGTTTAATCTCAAATATATAAGTCACACAAACTGAAATAATAAAAATACCTATATTTATCCAATCTGGTGATTTTCCTATTACACCATTATAAAAATAAAATAACAACGGAATTAATAATAGTCCAAGAACAATTCCTTTAAATTTTATATTCCAAAAGCTTTGATATTCTTTAAAGAAAAAACTTTCTACAATCGCAAAGATCACCATTGGGAAAAATAATAGTTTCATATGTTCCCAAGTTGACTCATTAACTCCTGAAAAAGGAGCGACAAAAACTGACTTATTAGTCCACTCATATAAAAAATGTAAAATAACACCAAATGCTACAGTAAATACAATACCACTAATTTGCCACTTTAATAATGACTTTTTCACTATATCACCTTTATATTAGTTTATTCAAAAAAATCAGAAAAATACTAAAAAAAAACCTTCAAAACTGAAGGTGCATATATTTAAAATTATTTTCTAGTAATTTTTTGACTAGGCAACTCTGATTTATCTAAAGCTTTCAACATTATTTTTGCACTAGCTACATTTGTCGCAAGTGGAATATTAACCACATCGCATAAACGCAAAAGCGCACTAACATCAGGTTCATGTGGTTGAGCAGTTAAAGGATCTCTTAGGAAAATAACCAAGTCTAATTGATTATCCGCAATCATTGAACCAATTTGTTGATCTCCACCAAGCGGACCCGATTTTAAACGTGTTATTGTCAGTCCTGTTTCGCCCATAACAAGCGCCCCAGTAGTACCTGTTGCGTATAATCCATGCAAAGCTAAAACATGCTTATATTCTTTAGTTAATTCAATCATTTCATTTTTCTTTTTGTCATGTGCAATTAAAGCTATCCTCACAATAACACCCTCTTTCTTCTTTATTATATATTACGATTAATTAGTTGTCCAACTTCTAAACTGTTTAAATATTTCAAAATTATAAAAATCTTCATTTGTATTAGAACATCTTACACCAGTACCAGTAGCATCAGCATAAACAACAATATCTCCATTTGCTGCTTCATATCCACTTCCATTATCACTTACCATGCTTGGTACATAAAAATGTTTCACACCATATTTAACCAAATTATCAACAGCAGTTTTAGTAGGAAAAATATTATCTAAATCACTAGTATATTCAGTAGTAAAAGCCACACAAGTAGCAATTGCTACTTCAGGCCTAATAACAGAAAGTAAAGCATCTGAAGAGCTTGTTTTAGAACCATGATGACCTAATTTATAAAGATAAACTTCACCTAAATCATTATTTTCTACTAAATACTCTTCCGCTTTTCCTTCGTTTTCTAAATCACCAGTAAACAAAAATTGTTCTTCACCTCTACGCAACATAAAGCAAACCGAATAATTATTTTCATTATTTGTCTCATGTTCATAATAATAATTATATAAAATTTCTATTTCAATTCCTGCAGCTACTTCAATAACTCTTTCTGCGCCATTAGTATTATTATAACATTCTAACGCAGTATATCTTTTCACACCATTTGTTTCTAATCTATCTACTGCTTCTCTATATTCTTTATATAAATCACTTGTTTTTCCTGTTTTTGCAAATTCAATAATTGTATCAATTTTAATATTTGAATCATTGAATATACCATCACTACCAACAAATGCGGCAATATGATCTTGATCAGCGTGTGTTACAATAACATACTCTAACTTATTATCTTCTACATAACCATGTAGGTTAGAGTTACTATCAAATAAATAATTCTTTATTGTTGGCGCGCTATTCTTTCTCGAACCAGCATCTACTAAAATATCAGTATCACCAGCTTTAATATATATACAATCACCTGCATATTTATTACCAAGCATCATAAAATTAATTTCTAAGTCTTCAAATTCTACAACATTAACAACCCTAGTGAGTGTAGAAGTAATCTTAGAATTATCTATTTTATATGTGACATAATAAGTTGTTAAACTAGTAGTTGCAATTTCATTAACTTCATTCTTTTGTACATCATAATATGTAATTTCTAAGTCGTTTGAATAATCAACACCTCTAAAATTACAAACTGCCCCTTTTTCTTTATATGTAGAACCAATACCAACATTTACCTCTAATTTACCAACCAAATGAAACTCTAAATCATTACTTAAATAAACATTAGTTGCTAAATAGCCAACCATAACACCAATAATTAAAGCTAAAATTGAAATAACTACCGTTTTAAAAGGTGATGTCTTCTTCTTACTCGCCACTATAAACACCTCCCATAACATTAATTACTCTACTTAAGATAATGTTATGACCATCCTCGTTAAGTGTATACGTAATAACATATGTGCCCGCAACATTAGTATCTAATTTTCTTTCAACAACAACCATCTCGCTATAGTCTTTATCATCAATAACAAAAGTAAACCCTTCTTCTTGATAGATATCACCAACATTTAAAACAACAATACTATCTCCACTTAGTTCAATTTTGGTAAATCCTTCTTTATTAGTAAAAGAATAAACTAAAAACCCAACTACTAACCCTATTACCAAAAAAAGAATTCCAAAAGCTAAAGATATGCCAGTCAAATGTTTCTTTAATACTTTTTTCACTTTCTTTTTCATACAAATTTCACCCAAGTTGATTATACACTAAATTATTCTAATTTAAAGTTTAATCCTATTTTTTTTAATTTTTTATAAATATCGTCATATCCTCTTTCTAAATAATTTAGATTATAAATAGTAGAATTTTGATTGATAACTCCTTCTATAAGTAAAGAAGCTGCCGCTCTTAAATCAGT
This sequence comes from uncultured Anaeroplasmataceae bacterium, assembly GCA_964606905.1. GTDB lineage: Bacteria > Bacillota_I > Bacilli_A > Acholeplasmatales > Anaeroplasmataceae > CAZSIA01. The sequence continues at coordinate 18,440 of CAZSIA010000001.1, forward strand.
TGGAAATAAAGAAGCACCACAAATGTCTTTTTTACCATAGATAAACACTTTATTATCCATAACAGCAATGTTCGCATTTGTTTTTTTTAACTCGTCACAAACACAAAACCGATTTTCAAAAATACCCTCAACAAACACACTAACACCTATAACCCTCGTAAAAACCGGATATAATAAAGGCATTTGATCAGTAGATAAAGAAGGATAATCACCACTATTAACTCTTATATTTTTTAAAATACTTTTCTTAACAATCAAACTTTTTTTATTAACTTTAATATCCGCACCTGCATTTTTAAAAAAGCAAATAGGCATTGCTAAATGATTTTTATTTACGTTTTTAATTTTAAGTTTTTCACTATTAAGACCAATACACATATATGTAAAACATTCTATTCTATCTGGAATAATTTTATGATTAATTTTAGAAACAACACCATTATTCCCTACAATTATAACATCATTATTTTTTCGATAAACTTTTGAACTGCCCTTATTAATAAAAGTTATTAAATCATCAATTTCTGGCTCAGTTGATGCATTTTTTATAATAGAAGTCCCTTCTATTTTACTACCTAAAATAATTAAATTAACTGTAGCTCCGAGTGATTTTTTCTTTAATCTATATATAAATGGTTTTAACTCACTTGAACTTACCTTTATAACCTCATCATTTTCTACAACAGTACAGCCCGCACTCTTAAAACCTTCTAAATGAAAATCGATTGGTCTACTACCAATCGCACATCCACCCGGATAATAAATTTCAACCTCACCAAAAAGGGCTATAAAAACACTCATCAAATAATATGAAGCCCTAAACTTCTTTACCTCATCAAAAAGAAGCAAGTTTTTCTTTATTTCATTATCAATTTTTAAAGTCTTATTTTTATATACATTCCTACATCCAATTTTACTTAAAATAATTAAAAGATTATTTATATCATCAATATTTGGAACATTTTTAAGTTTAATATTTCTAGCACTAACAAGTGATGCTGCAATTATAGGTAAGGCAGCATTTTTTGAACCACTAATTTTGACATTTCCTTTTATTTTAGAAGGATATATTATCATTTTCTTCAATTTTCATCACCACACCTTATATATATGCCCATAACTATAAAGAGTGCTAAATAAACTAGAAAAAGAAAAGGAATTGTAGTATAATAACGATTGGTGATTGTTATGTTATCAAGAATAGAAAAAGATGAATTCGGCGAAATGGAATTACCCCTTAATGCTTATTACGGAATACAATCATTAAGAAACAAAGAAAATTTCGCTGTAACAAAAATGAAAATATATAAGCAAATAATAAAATCATTAGCGATTGTTAAAAAAGCTTGTGCCTTATCAAATTTTGATGCAGGTTATTTGTCTATTGAAAAAGCCAAGGCCATAGCCGCAGCATGCGATGAAGTCATAAATGGACGATTTTATAATCAATTTATTACGGACGCAGTTCAAGGTGGTTCTTGTACCGCCTTTAACATCAATATGAATGAAGTATTATCTAATAGAGCCACAGAAATTTTAGGTGGAGAATTAGGAAAATACGATTTAGTTACACTTGAAGATGTCAACTTATTTCAATCCGCTAATGACGTAGTACCAACTGCCGCTAAACATTCAATGATTGTTATTGGAAAAGGATTAATAGTTGAAGCTAAAAAACTATTTAAAAGTTTTCAAGATAAAGCAAAAAAATATAATAAAGTTCTTAAGTTAGGTCGAAACCATTTACAAGATAGTCTTCCTATATCCTTTGGCCAATTATTTGGTTCAATGGCTTCTACTATTACACGCGATATTACTAGACTAAATAAATCCCTTGAGAATCTATACACCGTAAATTTAGGAACCGGATCAATCGGTGTTTTATATTATTCTGACGATAAATATGTTGAAAGTATATTAAAAAGATTTAATGAATTTACAGGAATGGAATTTGTTCATCCGGATAACACAATAGACGAATCAAGAAACTTAGATGAATTTGTAGAATTAGGAAATACTATAAAATTAATGGCAATCAATCTAAGCAAAACTGCAACCGACATAAGACTGATGGCAAGTGGTCCAAACTGTGGATTTAATGAAGTAAAATTACCAGCATACGAAAGACTAGATGGACTTAACTGCTCACAGGCAAGTCAAAGTATTCCAGAAATTGTAAACCAAGTTTGCTTCTTAATAATTGGAAAAGAAACTTCTATTACATTAGCCGCAGAACATGGAGAAATGGAAGCTAACGCTTTCGCATCTATCGTTTATTCATTAATTTTTGATTGCCTAGAATATATGCGTAGAGCCTTAAGAATATTAAGAGAATATTGTATTGAAGGTATGATTATAAATGAAGTTGATTGTGCACAAAACATTGAAGAAAGCGATGGAATAATCGTTGCATTGTTAGGTAAAGTTGATTATCAAACTTGTATTAACATCCTTGAAGAAACTGTGAAAAATGGAAAAACAATTAAAGAAGTTTGCTTAGAAATGAATATTATGAGCGAAGAAAAACTAAATAAATTATTAACTGTTGAAAATATAAAGGTAAAATAAAAAATTGATGAAATCCATCAATTTTTTATTTTTATTCACCCATTAATTCGTTAGATAATTTTATTATCTCATCTGCGTATTTTTCTTTTAATTTTTTGATTGTTTTTTTATAAATTGGATAAGCTAAAATCATTAAAATAATCCCAACAATACCAAACGGAATTCCTACATACCACACACTTTTCCATTCTAAGAAAAACGTCATACCTGTGCCAAAAATTAAACATCCAACAACACCCAAAGATAAAGATAAAATTAAAGGAGTGTTTTTCACTTTGCTATCTAATTTTTTAAGTAATTCAAATTTTTGTTCTCTTTCATTTTTTGGTAAATATTCTCTTCTAATACTTTCTATTTCTTCACGCTCACTTTGTGTTGGAGCGCTATAATTATACTCAAATTTTTTACTCATGTTATTTATCACCTTATAATTATTTTAAAAGTTGTCCCAAGACCAACTTCACTACTAACATTTATTTCTCCACCTAAAATGTCAATTACTTTTTTAACAAGGGCTAAGCCTAAACCATTTCCTTCATTATAATGAGATGTATCCCCTTGATAAAATTTATCAAATATGTGTTTTCCTGTTTCTTCATCCATACCACACCCATTATCCTTAATAACAACTATAAAACTATTATCAACTTTTATTAAAGAAACATAAATATAATCTTTTGTAAATTTAATAGCGTTACTAATTAAATTATTAAAGATAATTTCAAGATAACTTGCTTCACTTTCTATAACTAAATCTTCTTCAATTTCACATCTTAAATTTATCTTTTTATTTTCAATCAAGGATTCAAATTGTAAGATTTGTTCTGCAAGTAAATCACTTATATTAAATTTAGTTAAAGAAGGACGCAACCTTTGATTTTCTAATTTATTAAGTTGCAAAATATTCATAACTAATTTATTTAATTTGCCACAAGCTTCAATAAGACTATTCAAATATTTAGTCCTTTCTTCAACAGATAAACAATTATCATTTAATAAATTGGCATAATTCTTAATTACTTGAAGTGGTGTTTTAATCTCATGTGATACATTAGCTATAAAGTCGTTTTTCAAAATTTCACTCTTGCTAAGTTCACTAGCCATCTTATTTAAATCATATTTAATTAAATCAAATTCATCAAAATTACCATAGGAATGATTGGGCTTTAAATCAATCTTGAAATTACCTCTAGCCATCGCTTTTGTTGCATAAAGTATTTCCTCTAGTGGTTTTTGAATCATGTACCTTCTTCTAACAACATCAATAATTGAACATAATAACGCGTTAATAATTATAATTAAAATTAGTAAAATAGCAATATGTGTTTTCTCCCACGTTTCAATCATTGAGAAAACTAACACACCAACACTTACATCAACAGTAGTCACAATTAAAAAGCCTAAAAAACCAAAAATAAAATATTTAAACTTTTTCATCGAATAACCACCTTATATCCAAGTCCATGAACTGTTTGAATTTCAAAACCGTCACATTCTTTTGTTTTGTCTCGAATTTTTGCCATGTAAACATCAACAGTTCTACTAGTAGCACTTGAGTCAAAATCCCAAAATTCCTCCATAAGTCTTGATCTACTAAATGTTTTCTTAGGAAAAGATAACATTGCGTATAAAATATCAAACTCTCTTACAGTAAAAGAAATTTCTTCACCATTAATATAGGCAGCATATTCTTCTTTATTCATTCTAAAATTACCAACAACAAGTTCATTATTCATTTCAATTTTCAATCTTCTCGCCATTGATTTAATCTTCATAACTAACTCATCTAAGTCAAAAGGTTTAACAATATAATCATCGATTCCTATTGTATAACCAATTTGTTTTGATATTTTATCTTCTCTAGCTGTAGTAAAAATAATTGGTATTAATTCATTTTCTTCTCTAACTCTTCTAGCAAATTCAAACCCATCACATAAAGGCATCATAATATCTGTTATAATCAAATCAATTTTTTGATTATCAAATTCAGTTAAAGCATCTAATCCATTATAAACACTAATAACTTCATAGCCCTCTTTTTTCATTCTAAGAGTTGTTAAATAATTTAAATCTTTATCATCTTCAACTAACAAAATTCTTAACATACACCTATTCCTCCTTTATTTTATAACAGCTTAGTTCAGCCATTTTTTTATCTAAAATATCAATAAGCTTTCTATTTTTAACATAAAAGATAAAAGCACCGACAGCATAAGGGAAAATTAGTATTTCTGATAAAACAACAACTAAAATATTGATATAAACATTCCACTTTAAAATAGGACTTTTTAATCTAATTATGTGTCCATCAATTTTATCATCAACACGTTTTCCAACATACATATAGTCAGCATAAAATTTACTATTAGTTAATCTAATTGAAACTTCACTCATATAAAAAGTTTCTAAATTTTGTATTTTATAAATGTTGTGTTCACGGTCAACAATACTGATTTTATGAGCTACAAAAATAAACACACCCATAAGCACAATAATCGCACCGACAACTAACCCAAAAATTCCATCAAGCATTCTTGAATCAGTTTCACTAGCAAAACTCATCAATGCTACTTCAGTTAATACAATGGCTGTCATTGCTGAACACAAATTTATGATTTTTATATTACGATAATAATGACCTTTACCATTCACTTTAAAACACCCTATTATCGCAATCGCTATTTCGACAAATGAAACAGTAGCTATTGAAATACCTAAAATCATATCATACTCCATTAATTCAACATTAGTATATAACATTCTGCCCATATAAATTGCATATTGTAATCCAGCTAATATTAAAAATAATCCTGTCATAAAATTACGATATTCAAAAGTTTTCTTATTTGGAAATTTTACTCCTAAATAACATTCAGATTTTGACATCATCATAAAGATATTTAATACTCCAGAAACCAAAAAGAATATCCCAAAGAAAAAAGATAAAAATATTTTCCCAACTGCCATAACAGCATTAAAAAGAATCGAAAATGTTGTTGAGAATATTGTTTTATCTTCAAATGATAAAGTTCGATATTTTTTTATTATTTTAAGCATAAAATCATCCCTTAATATATTAAGATTATAACATTTTAAAAAAATAAATTAAAGAGATACAAAAATTATATCTCTTTAAATAATTATATTTATTTTATTCTCCTAATAATTCATCGCTTAACGCTTTAATTTGGGCAGCATATTTTGCTTTACCTTTAGCAAGTATTTTTTTATAAATAGGATAATTGATACAAACCATAAAAATACCTACTAATCCTACCACTATTCCTAACCACATCACTCCTGGAAAAATCACTTCCATTGCAACACACATCCCAAATCCTAAAACAAGAGAACCAATAATACCAAACACTAAAGCAAATGTTAATGCAGGCTTAATAGATTTTGCGACTAACGCTCTTAACTCATCTAATTTAGTTGGTTCTGTTTCAGTATAACTTTTTAAAATTCTTTCAACATATTTTTTTTCGTTTGTACTCATAAAATTTACCTCTTTCTTAATTTACAACTATATTTTAAAAAAAGATTATTAAATATTTCTTATCAAAATGTTAAAGAATTGTAAAACATATTATTATTCTGTTTCAAATCCAATTAAAATGCCACCAGATTCTGCATAATAAGTAACTAAGCCTCTAGCATTGCAAATTTTTATATCAACTTCTTTAAACAAATCAACAAAATATCCTTTAATTGAATTTGCAAACTCTAAGTTATTGACGTGCGAAATTCTTATCTTTCCACCTCGATATTTAGCGTTTATTAAATGTTCAATAACTGTTCGAAACGTTCTTTTAAACCCTATGCACTTATTGAGAAGTTGAAGTTGACCTTCATAAGCTTTTCCAACAATCCTAATATTTAAAATTTTAGCAGCAAATTCTGATAACCTACTGATTCTTCCATTATGAGCTAAATTATGTAGTGATTCTAAAGAAAAGAATAATTCAGTATTACTTAAATAATTTGTCGCCTTAGTTACAACATCATCAAAAGAATTATTCTCTTTGATTAATTCCAAAATTTTCTCAATTAATAATTGCATTTCTGGCCCTGTAGAAAGCGAATCAAAAACATGAATCTTAACATTTGGATTACTTTCTAAATACATCTTTTTAGCGATTGATGCAGAATTATAAGAACCAGACAGCTTACTTGTAATTGTTACAACATAAATCTCATCAAATCCTTCAAAACTTTCTAACCATACTCCACATGATGGACATGATGTTCCAGATTTCCCCTTATATTCACTTAAGTCTCGTACCATTTCATCTATATTTAAAAAAACATCATCAACATACTCTTTTTCATTAGCAATAATTGTCAAAGGAATACAAGAAAACGCTACTCCTTCTAAAACCAATAAATCAGCAGATGAATCCGCAACAATTTTTATTTTCATTTAAAATCCCCATTTCTTATAAATCTATTACACTTTTAAAATTAGATTTAATTTACAATTATATTTTACTAATATGAAATGACGAATTTTGGTATAAAAAGAGGAAAATAATTCTTTTTAATAACTTTCGACTAAAAAGGAATTTAAAAGGCATGACACCAAACGAAGTTAGATATCATGCCAATTATAATTTTATTTACTTTTAATTTTTTTACATCGCATCTACATGACAAAAGGAAGTTCAAATTACTTAACAAGAATAATACTAAATTATTTAAAAATAATTCTGAATTTTAACAAGGATTCATTTGATGAAGGTGTAATAAAAGCAATTTGTAATTCATCATCAAATACGCCAAGAATAATTGATCGAACAATGGATTACGCATTACTAATAGCTGACAAATTGAATCCATCAATCATCACTAAAGAAATAATTCAAAAAGCAATTGAACAAACAATTTTATAATAAAAAACATGGTTAGTTTTAGTTACTTCACTAATTCTAAACATTTAATTCGAAAATATTCATCCTCTAATATGCAAAATTCATCTATAATTAATGTGCAATTCAACACCATAACTCTTTCCTCGTTGGACCACGATTTCGCTATTGCTTCTTTCACGCTCCATCACCGGTTTACGCTTTGCAAGTTGCTATCGAGTTCGTCTACAACTTTGCCTCTTAGGACTTTCACCCTAGATATCATGACATGCCCGTCATATAAAAAAGTTCAACTGCTTTTACACAATTGAACTCTCTATAATTAAAATTTATGCATTACTTGCATTATGATAAACTACGTCAACATCATCTAAAGCTTCTAATGTTGCTAATAGTTTTTCAAATTTTTCTTTATGTTCTTCATCTAAATCAACATAACTCATAGGTACAAAAGTAACTTTGCTTTCGATAAATTCTAATTCTGGTTTTGCAGCTAATAATGCTTCTTTACAAGCCTCATAATCATCAGGTTCTGTTGTAACAATAACACAATCATCATCAGTTACTACATCTTTAGGATTGCAATCAGCAAGAAGTAATGCTTCTAAGGCTTCATCTTCGTTCATACCTTCAAATACTAAATATCCAGCATGATCAAACATATGCATTGCACAACCCGTAACACCAAGTTTTCCACCAGATTTATTAAAAGCTGTACGAACATCTGTGTATGTTCTATTATTATTGTCTGTCATACAGTCAACGATAACTAATACATTACCAGGGCCAAATCCTTCATAACGCATTTCTGTATAGTTTTCATCAGAACCGCCCTTAGCTTTTTCGATAGCTCTTTTAATAACATCAGCAGGAACATTTTCTTTTCTTGCTTTTTCTACTACTTTACGTAAAGTTAAGTTTGTATTTGGATCAGGAACACCGCTCTTAGCAGCCATAAATATTTCTTTTCCGTATTTTGCGTATAATTTAGATTTCATCGCAGCAGTTTTGGCCATAGACGCAGCGCGAACTTCATGGGCTCTTCCCATCACAAATCATTCCTTTCCTTATTTTTCTTACTTTTTTATTTTAACAAATTAATACTAATATAACAAGTTATTTTGTACATTATTCCGCAAGATCAATTGTTTGGTCAAGTCCACTAGATACAAATCTATTATCCCTTTGCAATCGATAATAGGCATAAAGATTCGTAACAACAACAATTATAACGGATGTTAAAATATCTTGTTCATCATGAAAAGGGTGAGGTGCATGATATAAATCTGCTTTATGATTATAAAAATCATGCCTTGCATGTGCATTAAATGCCCAAACTATAATTATTACAGCTATTGTGTCTTGGACTAATTCAGGCATGCTCAAAGTAGATACTAAATCAGTCTCACCAATTTTATTAACAAAAAAATCATTTGTATATGCATAAACAATATTTCGCATACCAGTTGAAGTAATATCATCGATATAAGGCTCCGTTATTCCATTAGCTACTCCAGCACTCGTTGCGGCAATATAGGCTGGTGTTGGTGAAATATTAGTTATTACATCAAAAAAATCTTTTCGCTCATAAATAAAAATATTAAAAAACAAATCACTTATATATTGTCCAATAATTGAACCAATAACGCCAGTTCTAATCAATTTAGGAAAATCATAATCAAATAAGCTAATATAACACCACCATATTAGTATATGAGTATTTATTATCTTCGATATTTTCTATGCATCTTTTCATAACCTTTACCACCTTTTTGATAATAAGGTTTTGTCGATTTACCATCATAGTTATCACTTCTTGGTTTGATTAAACATTTAGAATCATAACCAATCAAATCTAATCTGTTCGCCTTTTTCAAAGCTTCTTCAACTAAGAAATAATTTTGAGGTAATTTATATTGCATCAAAGCTCTTTGCATTGCTTTTTCATGCGGGTCTTTTGGTACATACACTTTCTCCATTGTAAATGGATCAACTCCGGTATAATACATACAAGTACTAGCGGTAGCTGGAGTAGGATAAAAATCTTGAACTTGTTCTACTTGATGACCGATATCTCTTAAATATTCAGCTAATTTAATTGCAGAATCTAAAGTAGAACCAGGATGCGAAGACATTAAATATGGAACTATAAATTGTTTCATATTATTCTTTTCATTTAACTCGTAATAAAGTTTACAAAATTCATCATATAAACTTCTAGATGGTTTACCCATACGAATTAATACATTATCATCAATATGTTCAGGAGCTACTTTTAATTGACCAGAAACATGGAATTTAATCAACTCTTCAAAAAACTCTTTATTTTTATCATACATTATATAATCATAACGTAAGCCGCTTCGAACAAACACTTTTTTAATGCCATCTAGTTTTCTCACTTCACGCAAAATATCTAAATAAGCGCTATGATCAACAACGAGATTTTTACATGGGTTCATCCCTAAACACTCTTTGTGAGTACATACACCATGCTCAACTTGTTTAGTACATGCAGGATGGTAAAAGTTAGCTGTAGGTCCACCAATGTCATGAATATAGCCCTTGAAATTAGGCATTTCTTTAATCACTTTAGCTTCGGTAACAACACTTTCTTTTGAACGAGACTGAACCATTCTACCTTGGTGCATTGCCAAAGCACAGAAATGACAACCACCAAAACATCCTCTATTTATAATAATCGAAAACTGTACTTCATCAATTGCGGGAACATGTCCTTTAGCTTCGATTAATGGATGAGTTTCACGCATAAAAGGAAGAGAATAAACAGCGTCCATCTCCTCTTGTGATAAGGGGAACTCAGGTGGATTTTGAACAACAAAAATATCTTTATACTCTTCAACAATGGCTTTTGCAGTAAAAGCGTCCGTATTCTTATATTGAATTTGAAAACTTTCCAAATACTTCATCTTATCACTAACAACTTCTTTATATGAAGGAAGAAGGATATACTCAAAAGAAAGTCTAGATAAATCTTTAGTCTTCCAAACACTATTTCTAATATAAACAATATCACTAACAGCAATCCCTGCATCAAGTGCATCCGCAACCTCAACAATTGTCTTCTCACCCATACCATACAAAACTAAATCAGCTTGAGAATCAATTAAAATTGATTTCATTACTTTATCAGACCAATAATCATAATGTGATAATCTTCTCAAAGAAGCTTCAACTCCACCAGTAATAATAGTAGCGTCTGGATATAATTGTCTTAATTTATTACAATACTTAATTACGGCTCTATCTGGTCGTTTTCCCATTTCGCCATTCGGTGTATAATAATCTTTTTTTCTTCTTTTTTTAGCCACAGTATAATGATTAACCATTGAATCAATATTACCACTAGAAACCAAAAATCCTAAACGTGGTTCCCCAAATAGTGTAAAGTCACTGTCTTTATTAATATCAGGCTGAGAAATAATACAACAAGTATAACCAAAGTTTTCCAAAACTCTAGTAATAATAGCAGGACCAAAAGAAGGATGATCAATATAAGCATCACCTGTAACATACACAAAGTCGGGTTGACTCCATCCATATTCAGCCATTTCTTCTAATGTAATTGGTAAAAAAGGCATTTATAAAACCTCCTTAAAAAACAAAATTATTATAACATACTTTTTGTATAAATACTTAAATTATAAAAAGAAAATCTTCAAAATATAAAACCTTGAAGATTAAAATTATTTTTATTTAAATTTTCTTTTAAAAGCCAAAATTGTATTTTCCATCAAACAAGTAATAGTCATTGGCCCAACTCCGCCAGGAACCTTTGTTATTACGCTAGCGATCCTTTCAACTTCATCAAAATCAACATCACCACATAATTTTCCGTTTTCATCTCTATTAACTCCAACATCAATAACAACTGCGCCTGCCTTAACCATTTCCTTTTTAAGCATCCTTGCCTTACCAACAGCTACAATTAAAATATCAGCTTCCCTTGTGACACTAGCTAAATCAACAGTTTTTGAATGAGCGATTGTAACTGTAGCGTTTCTATCCAAAAGTAATTTAGAAATAGGAAGACCAACAATATTACTTCTACCAATAACTACAGCTTTTTTTCCTGCAATCTCTATATTAGCTTTTTCTAATAATTTAATGATACCTTTAGGTGTACAAGGCAACATACATTCTTTTTTTAACCATAAATTAGCAACATTAAGTGGATGGAATCCATCTACATCCTTACTAATAGCGATACTTTCAATAATTTTTTCTTCTTTAATATGAATTGGTAATGGTAATTGAACTAAAATACCATCAACACAATCATCTTCATTTAATTCATTAATTAGATTAATTAATTCTTCTTCACTAATCGTCTCATCTAATCTAATCGTAGTATTTTTAATCCCAACAAATTCGCAAGCTTTACTCTTACCAGTCACATAAGAAATACTGCTTGGATTATTACCTACTAAAACAACCACTAAATGAGGAGCTCTTTGATATTTATAAACCAAGTCTAAAACCTCAAGACGCATTGCTTCTTTTAATTCTTGGCTTAATTCTTTCCCACTAATAATTGTAGCCACTTATTATTCCTCCTTTAATTTCTTTAATAATTCTGTTGCTGCATAAACTGGATTTTCTGCCCCATTAGCTAAGGCAAGACCAGTATAAATTTCACCAACCTTAATATTATATTCAAAGAAATAACTAAAGTATTTATCCAATAATATATTTGTTTCTTCTTGAAGTTGGACAGGTCCAAAAGGATTTGCAAAAAAAGTTGTAACTAAGCCAGTTTCTCCAGTTGTACCTTTCGCCACTCTCGCACCTTTTTTAAACACTTCAAGTGCACTTTCTAAACTAGAAAATAATCTAATTTTACTATCTTTTTCTTCATAATTATTTGCGTAGAAAATTGCATCAACCTCAACACCCATAGTTATATCATCATAACTAGAAATTGGTAAAACAATACGAGCGTTTGACAAACTTGGATTCATAAAAATTGCACGGTCAAACACCTTATATGTATATCCATTTTCTAAGTCGTCAGTTCTTACAAAAGCACCTATTTCTGTACCATACGCCTTAAGTTTCCCATCATCAAATAAAAGCGTACCCATATCGTCAAATATAGTAGTCATATCTACAACATAATCATTAGCAATCTTTCTTAAAGCTTCTAAAGTTTCACTCTTACCAGCACCACTATCACCTATTAAGATAATATTTTTTTGACGATGATCTTTTAATGTTAAACTTACACAAGCACCGTGAATTGGCAAACCACCAACACTAATCATTTCCATATTATACGCAGTTAAAATAATCTTTTTCATATAGCCAAAATAATCTATTTCATCGCGTTCAATAAGTGAAGCTATATGAACATCATTATCTGCATCATAATAAATTCCTTCTTTAGTATCAGAACCAAATAAAATGATAATATCAGGTTTATTTTCTTTATATTCATCATCATGTTCAAATAGGTTTGACAAAGCAAGAGCAAGTGACATATAACGGTCTTTAAAATATACAAACACTCTTTTTTTACCAACTAAAATTGGATAACAATAAAAACCTTCTTTATCTAATCCATAAACAGGATTACTATCAATAATAGGGAAAATCCCTTGACGTTTATTTGATTTAGAATTGACAACAAATGGTGGTCTAAAAATAATACTATGTAAAACAGGAATATCTTTTAATTCGTTGTAAACAGGATAGTTTGTCCTATTCAATAAAATAAATGCATTTCCTCCTGCTGGAAGTTCGCGCATGATATTAAATTTAACTCCCAAATTTAAACAAATCCTACGATACATATCTAAAACAGTACGATTAAAATTATTAAATATGTCATGGAAATTTGTTTCGTTAATAACATAAGAAACACTCAAATCAGCAAACAAATATCTTTTATAATCACGCCAAAAATCATAAATGTTTTCAACAATATGATATAAACCATTCAAACTAACAACATTATTTAAATTATTAGCTAAAACTTCTAACATAACTTCTGTTAAATCAGGTTTACTAATGATTTTATCTAATAATAAATCTGGATGTTCTTCTAAATAATCATCAACTACTGTTTTTAAAACATTATTGTGAAAATGATTAAAACCCGGATCTGTAAAATTAATAAAAAATGTTTTATCTGCCCTCATAAATCATCACTCCTAAAATAATCCTACTGCCTTGCCATCAACATAATCCATTTTTAAAGCTTGTGGTACTTTTGGTAAACCAGGCATCGTCATAATAGCACCAGTTAAAACAACTATAAAACCCGCACCCTTTGAAACACGCAACTCCTTAACTGTAATTCTAAAGCCTGTAGGCCTACCCATAACCTTTGCATCATCAGTTAATGAATTAGGTGTTTTAGCCATACAAATTGGCATCTTATCATAACCTAAACGGTAAAAATCAGCAAGTTGCACTAACGCATTTTCTGTGTAATCTACACCATCAGCACCATAAATTTCCTTAGCAATTGTTTCAATTTTCTTTTCAATAGATTCGTTATAATCATATAATTTTTCATAAGTATAATAACCATCATTTTTAGCAATTGTCTCAACAACCTTATTAGCTAAATCAACTCCACCTTCTCTACCTTTAGCAAACACTTCAGATAAACTTACTGTATGATTATTTCTTCTAGCCCAGTCTTGCAACATTTCAATTTCACGATCAGTATCACTTAAAAAACGGTTAATTGCTACTACATACGGCAATTTATATTTTTTAATATTTTCAATATGTTTTGCTAAATTTGCCATACCAGCTTCAAGTGCAGGTAAATCTTCAATCGTATAATCTGTAGCACCACCATGCATCTTAAGTGCTCTAATTGTAGCTACAATCACAACACAACTTGGTTTAATATTAGCAATAGGACATTTAATATCTAAAAACTTTTCAGCACCCAAGTCAGCACCGAAACCAGCTTCAGTAACAACATAATCAGCTAATTTCATCGCCATTTTAGTTGCAATAATTGAATTACATCCATGTGCAATATTAGCAAATGGTCCGCCATGAATAAGCGCTGGAGTGTGATATAGTGTTTGACAAAGATTTGGCTTGATAGCATCTTTTAAAATCAAAGTTATGACACCTTCACAGCCTAAATCCCGAACAGTAACAGCTTCATCATCAAAGTTATAAGCAACCACAATATTTGCAATTCTCTCTTTTAAGTTTTCAACACTAGTAGCTAAACATAAAATCGCCATAATTTCACTAGCTACTGTAATATTAAATCCATCTTTTCTTTCAACACCATTTGACTTAGGACCTTGTCCAACAGTAACTTCTCTTAATGCGCGATCATTTAAATCTAAACATCTTTTCCAAACAATTTTTTCTGGATTAATATTTAATTCATTTCCTTGATGTAAATGATTGTCAATAATCGCACTTATTGTGTTATTCGCTGTTGTAATAGCATGCATATCACCAGTAAAATGCATATTAATATCTTCCATTGGTTGAACTTGAGCATATCCTCCACCAGCGGCACCACCTTTAATACCTAAAACAGGCCCAAAAGAGGGTTCTCTTAAAGCAACAATGCTTTTTTTACCAATAAAAGCCAACGCATCAGCCAAACCAATCGTAGTAGTTGATTTACCTTCACCAGCTTTAGTAGGATTAATTGCTGTAACTAAGATAACTTTCCCATCTTTCTTTTCCTTTAAAGAGGAAAAAATATCTAAACTAATTTTAGCTTTATATTTCCCATAAGCTTCTAAATACTCATCACTAATATTAGCCCTTTTAGCAATTTTACTAATTAATTCCATCTCATTTTCATAAGCAATTTGTAAATCTGTTTTCATCTTAACTACTCCTCTAATTCTTTTTTAGCATTAAAAATAATGCTTGGTAATTTAAGCGCTTCTAATTCATTTATCGCACAAAGCGCTACCCTTATACATGTTTTAGTAACGACAACATAAACATCACTATCGTGTAATTTATTCATTAAAGCCACTGGATCAGTAGAAGGAATACAAACAAAAAATCCTTTTTCATATGGCAATAATTCTAAACCAATTCTCCTAGCTTCATTAATAAAAACTTCACTTCTTTTTTGTAACATAACAGCTACATTCTTAACTTCTTCAACAAACATTTCATAATAATATGGATTTAAAACTAATTTACTAATAACTGATATTCCTAATTTTGAAGAACTTCCCCAATTACTACGAGCTGTATAACTAACCGCATCAACAAAATTACAAACATCTCTTTCATTCCTACTTAATAAGATATTCGCACCAATACGTAATCCATAAAGGCCAAATGTCTTCGAACCACTAAATGCAAAATTAATTAAAACATTCTCATTTAATCTACTTAATTTATAATAACGACTTCTAATAATATTAGGATTACAATCATAAAAATCAAAATAAGCAACATCCATCAGCAAAACAAATGGATAATAAAATTCATTTAGCAAATCAACCAACTTATCATAATCGCTATCTTTCATACAAAAACCAGTAGGATTATGACAAGGGTCATTAATGACTAAAATAATACTTTCTTGACTTTTCATTAAAGAGATAATATTTTCCCTTAAATTATCAATGTTGAAATTATTCTCTCTATCATATAGTTTATATTTAACAAACCCACATTCTCTTTCTCTAGCTAAAGTAATATATGTTTCCCACATAACATCAGGTACTAAAACAGCGTCATGTTTATGCATATAATTTTGAAATGTCGTCGCAATCGCTCCAGAACCACCTGGAGTAGCTACAACTCCAATCTTATGTGTAGTTCTAAACAAAGCTAAATAATCGCCAAATACCCATTTTAAAACCGCTTCTTGAAAATCCTTTCCGCCATCAGTATCAGCATATGAAAAAGCTTCATAACTAGAAACTGTTTTTAAAACCTCATTAACTGCATTAAAAGTATAAAATTTATTTGACTCATCATTAAACATTCCAATAGTCGCATTAATAACACTTGGATTATTCTTCTTAGCTTCTGCCGCTATTTGCGATAAAGTTAAAATGTTATTAGATAATTTCTTAACCATACACCCATCTCCTAACTAAAGTAAACAATAAGAATAATTATACCTAAAAGGATTCGGTAAAAACCAAAAACTTTAAAACTATATTTTTTAACAAAATCTAATAATTTTTTAATAACAAACAAACTAACCATTACCGCCACTAACATTCCAATCAACAAAATAATTAGTTCATTTAAATTAATTCCATAACTTATAAGATATTTTCCCATCTTATAAATTGAAGCACCAAACATAATTGGAATTGATAAAAAGAAAGAATACTCAGTCACAACTACTCTACCTAATTTAAACATTCTACCAAAGATAATCGTTACTCCGCTACGACTTGTCCCGGGAATCAAAGCTAAAACTTGAACGCAACCAATCATAAAAGATTTCTTCATACCTAAATCTTTAATATCCAAGACTTCTTCTTCCTTACAATAACTTTCAACTATGATAAATACTAAACCATATACAATCAGTACAATTCCAATCATTAAAAGATTATAAAAGTACGTAGTCACAAAACTATCTGTGAAAAAGCCAACAATAACTATCGGAATACAAGCTACAAAAACTTTAATCCAAACATCTATTTTCTCTTTCTTACTATAAGTATTACTTTCCTTAAAAGGATTAAGCCTATTAAAGTAAATAATAACTACTGCAATAATCGCTCCTAACTGAACGACCACATCAAACACCAACTTAAATTCTTCATTAAATATCGTATTACTACTTAAAAAACCTTCAAAGCTATTTAACACTAAAATAAGATGAGCTGTACTACTTATTGGTAACCACTCCGTAATACCCTCTACAACCCCTAAAACAATCGCACACAACAAATCAATTATCATGTTTTATTATCCCATTATTTTATTTGTCAAATAATTATCATTTGAAATCTTAAACTCTTTTATTATTAAAACTTCCTGAATCATTTGTTCATAAGTAATATCACTATAATATTCAAAATCACCATTTTTTAAACTATAAAAGAAATCATCAGTAATAATATCCAAACTCTTTGGCTCTATTACAAAAGATTTTTCATCACTAAAGATATTAACACCTAAGAGATGATTATAATTATCCAAACTATACAAACTTTTAATCGTTGAAAATAAATCAATTTGACTTAATACTCTATCAAAATCTATATTTAATCCATTTTCGATTAAATAATTATTTATTTTTCCACTTGGATCATATACAACAACAGGTATTTCTAACAATAATTTTCGATATTCTAAATCAGATAAGCTTAAACCTAATGCCTCCTCATAACCTTCCTTAGGTAAAGTATTACCATGATCACCATAAATAAGAAAAACAGTATTTTTAAGTTTTTCTTTTCCCATCATCAACAATTCGTATAGAACTTCATCAATATAATGAATTTGATTTAAATAATTTCTAAATTTATTATCCAAACCACTAAATTCATAATTAGGAAATCTATTATAAAATGGTAATCCAACAAAAGGATAATGTGGAGATATTGTTTGAGAAAATATATAAAAATTATTTCCATCATTAAGTATCTGATTAGCCTCAGTAAAACTAAAATTTAACATCGCCCAATCAGAAACCCAACTTTTATAAAGATATGAATCGCTATATAAATCAATCGGATATAACTTGTTGAAACTTTCAAATCCCTTAAACGAATCAAACTTATATAAATTCTCAAAAACATATTTATGAGCATAAAACCCTTCAATAGTTGGATTATATGCCTTTGATATATAATTAGGAAACATTTTTGGCAAACTCTGAATATCAAAAAGCTTATCATACGCTTCCCAAACGATTGTTAAATCCCCTAAAGGATAATAACCAGTATTAAACGCAAACTCTGCATCACTTGTATTCCCCATTCCAACAACAGTATGCAAATTAGAAAAGTAAAATACATTTTTATCTAAAATAAGTTTATTTAGATTAGGAGTAACAAATACACCTTCGTACTCTAAATCAATAACAAAATTACCTAAAGACTCAGCTTGAATAACAAACAAATTCATTCCTTCTAAAACACCGATATCATTAGTGTTTTTGTTATAGTTAAATAAATTATCATCAGCAATTTTTTTATAATACAATTCATTATAATTCATACCTATTACAAGTTCTGCAAAATAATAATTATAAACTCCACATGTACTAACACCATATAAAGCATACTCGCTTCTAAAAGGCCAATTTCGCTCTACGTCTATCCTAAAGTAGATAACGCTAGAAAGTGACGATATTAAAGAAATGATTAACAAAATAAACAAACTTCTAATTTTAATACCATTTTTACCAACAATTCTTTTTCTAACAATAAAATAAATTAACATTAACAAAACAAAAGGTAAAAATGAAAGAAATTGCCAACCTGCAAACATTTCCCTTAATCCATCATAAGCGATTTGTTCCGCAAATCCAGCATCAGGATTTCTAAATAAACTCAAATTATAAAAAGATAACATAGCTTTAAAATTTCTTGTAAAATATCCAATCAAGAATATAAAGAAATTCAAAAGAAAAGTAATAATAATCATATACTTAAATAGGATACGCTCTTTTTTTAAAAATTGGATACCTATAAGTAACAAAAGTAATAAAATCGCAACATTCCCAATTACCGCAAACAAATAATTAATCAACGGTAATTTAAACGATACAATATTAGGGTTAAGGTAAGATGATGTAACTAAAAATGTAGTTAACACATTTAAAACAAAATACAAAACAATAAATACTATTTTTACTTTCTTCATCAATCATTCCCCTAACCAATTTAAAACCTAAAATAAAGGCCCAAAAATTGATAAGAAGAAACTTAATATTTTCCTTAATGGATTCCTTTTTTTATTAACTTCTAAATCTACTTCACTCGACAGAAGTAAAGTATCCTCAAAATCTTTTTTAATATCTTTTACAAGTGGCGTCTTCATTAATAAATTAGCACACTCAAAATGTAAAAACATACTTCGATAATCAATATTAACAGTTCCTACAATAGCGTATTCATCATCAATCACTAACGTTTTTGCATGATTAAATCCGCCTTTAAATTTATAAATCTTTCCACCAGCGTTAAGTATTTCTGTAAAATTATTTTCGGTCATCAAATATACAAGTTTTTTATCAGCAACTTCAGGAACTAAAAAAACGACTTCAACATTTGATTTTGCTTGATTAGCTAACGCTTTTAAAAAGACATTATCAATAATAAGATATGGTGTTGAAATATAAATGCTTTTTTTTGCATTTTCAATAAGTTTTATATATAAATCATATGCAGGATTTAATTTATTATGTGGTCCATCCCCAAAAGGAAAGATATATCCAGCTAATATTTCAAAACTTTTCAGCGATTTATATTTTTCAACATCTAATTTAATATCAGTAGTCATGTACCAATTTTTAGCAAATAAAATCAAATAATTATAACAAGCATCTCCTGTTATTTTCATTCCATTATCACGCCAAAAACCAAAACGCTCTTTTTCATGAATATATTCATCAGCAATATTAATACCACCAACAAAAGCACAATCACCATCAATAAGTAAAATCTTTCGATGATCTCGATAATTAATTCCCAAATTTAAAGTGATTCCTGGCGGATTATAGGCAGCAATCTGGCAATTAGGAATATCTTTTAATCTCTTTAAATCTTTCCTACTTAAAACTTTAGGTACATTACAACCTACATAATCATAAAGAAACTTGATTTCTACACCACGAAAAGCAGCAAGTTCTAAATGATCAACAAGTTCATCCAACATAACGCCACTAGCTACAATAAAATACTCTAAGAAAATATATTTTTCGGCTTTATCAATTTCTTCTAGCATCGCTTTAAACAAGACTCTTCCGTCATTATAAAAAGTTTCGCCCTGATTAGTTGAAGGATATAAACCAGTAGTATTGTGCAAAAAAGTAGATAATCTATAGGATAAATTATCTTCTTCTTCAAGCGTGGTAATTATATCTTTTATTTGTACTTCGTTTTGTAAATATCCAACTATTTTTTTATGTTTTCGCTTTGGCAAATTATTTCCATTACCAAAACATAAATACAAAATTGGACCTGTACCACTAAATAACAACATAATAATAATCCATAAAATTTTATAAGAAACATTATCATTACTATTATATAAACGGATTACTAAAATAATACTTAAAATCCATGATACTAAATAAATATATGGTAGTTGTAAACTACCAACAAATAACCACCAATAAATAATTATTTGCAAAGCTATTAAAATTAAAGCAACAACAATACGCAAAACAACTCTTATCGGTGATTGAATAGTTCTTTCATTAATCCCCACAACAATTACCCCTTTATAATATTTTTTCTATTTCATCTTCTGTGTAAACGACAATTCCATTATCCATTAAAAGCTTCGCTGCTACACCATCACCTTCAACAACAATATGTGAAAAAGACCCATCATAAATATAGCCTTTGCCACAAGATGGGCTTCTACTTTTTAAAATTGCAATCTTACATCCATTTTCCCTAGCTAAAACTAACGATTTATATGCTCCCCTAGTAAAGGCTTCTGTAACATCTTCCCCAATATTGTTCAAAACCTTACTACCAACAATTTCTGATGGGTTTCTTGGTGTAGATAAACCACCAAAAACTTCTGGACAAATCAAAACAAATTCATACTTTTCCCTAAGTTTAATAATATTTTCATTTATATTCGTTCCACCATTAAATTTATATCCTTCATGAAGAAAACAAGCAGATACTAATATTTTTTCCATAATTACTTTTCTAAAGACTTAACAATATCCCTAGCAACCCAAACACCATTAGCTTCCGCTTGTGCTAAACCTCTAGTTAAGCCAGCCCCATCACCAGCTACATATAAGCCTTTAATCTTTGTTTCAAATTTATCATTAACTTCTGGACGAGCTGAATAAAATTTAGCTTCCACACCATAAAATAACGTATGATCACTAGCGATACCTGGAGTTACATGATCTAATGCTTCAATCATTTCAATAATTGATTTCATAGTGTTATATGGTAATACTAAGCCTAAATCACCAGGAACTGCTTCTTTAAGTGTTGGAATAACAAATCCTTCAGAGATACGTTTTAAACTACTTCTTCTTCCGCGTTTCAAATCACCATATTTTTGAATAATTACACTACCCATTGATAATTGATTTGCAAGTCTTGAAACCTCAGATGCATATTCGTTTGGTTTATCAAATGGTTCACTAAACTTATGCGACACTAAAAGCGCAAAGTTTGTATTACGAGAACCTAAATTAGGATCTTGATAAGCATGTCCGTTAGCTAACATAATTCCACTATGATTTTCAACAACAACATGCCCACTTGGATTACTACAGAATGTTCTAACTGTAGTACCTACACTTGATTTATATAAAAACTTGCCTTCATATAAATTGCGATTAATTTCCTCCATGATGATATCATTAGTTTCAACACGAACACCAACATCAACTTGATTATTACTCATTCTAATTCCATTTGATGTACAAACATCACTCAACCATTTTGCACCATCACGTCCAACAGCCAACACCACTTTATCAGCTAAATATTCATCTGTAGCTGTTTTAATCCCTTTAATCGCATTACCTTCTATAATTACTTCTATAACTTTTGTTTTAAACACCATTGTAATTTTATCTTCAAGATACTTATAAATCTTTTTAAGAATTTCCAAATTTTGTTCAGTACCTAAATGTCTTACTTTAGCACGTAATAATTTAAGACCGACCGCAATCGCACGCTTTTCAATTTGTAAGACCTCTGATGTATCAGGGTCTGTTATTTGCGTTGTAGCTCCAAATTTTAAATTAATATCATCAACATAATGAATTAAATCTTCAACTAAATTTGAGTCTAAATAATCAGTCATCCAACCACCAAATTCAGAAGTAATATTAAACTTACCATCTGAATAAGCTCCAGCTCCACCAAATCCATCAGTTATAGAACAAGCAGGTTGACAACCACTTACTCCTCTAACAATTGGACATTTAGCAATCTTATGTTCTAAAACAGGACATCTTCTATTAAAAATATCATATCCCTTTTCAATTAATAAAACCTTCAAATTAGGATTTTTTTCAACTAATTCGTAAGCACAATAAATCCCTGCAGGACCAGCTCCAACAATAATAACGTCAAATTTATTCATAAAAAATACCCCCATTTATAAATACAATTTTCAAGGACTATTTAAGTATATCATTAATAATGACCAAATACAATAAACGAAACTATAAATAATTTTTTACAAAAGTAAAAAAATTAAAACAAATTCTTATAATTTATATGTATAAAAATAAAAAACTGTACAAACAGTTTTTTACAATTGAATATATTCAGAACAAAAATAATGAATTAAATCAAGTATTTCCTGTTGAATGTTAATTGAATCAAATTCACTAAACAAAATAACAGCACCAAAGAGATCTCCATAAGAAATAATAGGTTTAATCAATAAATTTTGGTTTGTCTTATAACTATCTGTAATTAAAACAGCCATGCTTTTATTGATTTGAACCTGTTCTTTTTGATTTAATAACTCAATAAATAATTCAGTAATAGGCTCTTCAATATTTATCTCATTTTTCGTAGAAGCAATAACTTTAACTAAATCAGTAACAACAATAGTAACGTTATTAATTTTTTTATATGCCTCTAACAAAACAGAAAGGATAACTTCTAAATCATTAAGCGGACTATATTTTTTTAAAATAACATTGTCCTCACTAACAAAAATATCTAAATTATCTCCTTCTCTTATTTTGAGCTTCTTACGAATCTCCTTAGGAACAACTATTCTACCTAATTCATCAATTCGTCTTAATATTCCAGTTTCTTTCATAAATATCACCAGTAATATTTTGACGAAAAATAGAAAAATTATACAATTTTAGCTAAATATTCACAAATTAATAATAACCATGTTTTTTTATCAGAAGATGTTTTTAAAGTAATAGTTATTTTACGATCATGATAACTTAAAATAAAATTATTACTCAAAGAATATGCAGTTTTATACACATACTCTCCATCAACCGCTTGGCTCTTTTCTTCTGATAATGTTAAAACAACTAATTTTGGCTTAATTTCAAGCTTTTCTACACTTGCTTTATTACACAAACTATAGAACAATTTTTCATACATATAAATAAGTAAATCTTCATTAAGTGTACCAAAACGGTCAACAAATTCCATCCTCAAATTCTCTAAATCATCAAAAGATTCAATAGCGGAAATTTTATTATGTAACTCGATTTTTATATCTTCTGTTAAATCATAATCATCAGGAATATATCGATTAGAAATCACTTTACTTCCTAAAGTTGTATTTTGCTTTTTATTAATCTTTTCACCTTTTAATTCACTTAACGTTTCATCAAGTATTTGCATATACATGTCAATACCAACACTATTAATAAAACCTGATTGCTCAGGACCTAATAAATCACCAGCTCCACGAATTGATAAATCCCGCATCGCAATCTTAAATCCACTTCCAAGTTCAGTAAATTCTTTAATTGTCTCTAATCTCTTTTCAGCTTCAACTGTTAATACTTTTCGCGGTTCATACATTAAATATGCATAAGCAATTTTATCACTTCGACCAATTCTACCTCGCACTTGGTAAAGTTGAGATAATCCTAGTCTATCCGCATCATGAATAATTATTGTATTAGCATTCGGTAT
>CAZSIA010000002.1:0-7181 GCA_964606905.1 uncultured Anaeroplasmataceae bacterium
AATTTGAAGATGAAATATCTATTCCATTATAACACACATTGTCAATAAACAATGACCCAATTGTACAATTTCTAAAATCAACTCCATCTGCTAAACGAATAACAATATTAATACAGTAAACAGGTAAATTTATTTCTTTAATATATTTTACATCAATATTTTTAAAATATATATTTCGAATTTTTCCACCTTCTGTACTAGTCTTAGCACGATTATAAACACTTATAGCTGCACAAGATGTTTTATAAATTTCGATATTTTCAAAATAAACATCATGCCATGTAGCTTGTTTCATTGAACCCATTTGAATTACGCAACATCCTAAATGTTCACTCCAAGAAGCTTGGGCAAAACCTACGGAATTATTTCTAAAATAAACATTTTCAATATCATGGACACTTTCATAAATACAACCGTAAGCAATACCTTTATCTGTCCAAACACAATTGTTTTCAAACAAAACATTATTAGTTTGATTTGCACTATTAGTAAAAGCTTTTACTTCAATAGCATCATCACCTGTACGAACAAAATTATCATGAGCATATCCATCTTCGCAATCAGAATACATTATTCCATCTGAATATGTTCTATATGAGAAGAACATACAACGCGTAACTTCTGCGTTTTTACAAGCATTTAGGCACATTGACCAGTTATTTGAATTTATTGTGATGATTCCTTCTATATAGATATTTTCACCATTAAATGTATATACTCCTTTTGTTTTAGAATCTCCACCAATACACTTTGAAAAATCAAATAAAGCTCTTCCTAAAACCTTTATGTTTGAACCATTTGAAGTTAATGCTGCACAATAATCACCAGCTTGTTTTTCAAACACGCGCATATATACACCACGTTCAAAATAAACTATACTATTTGTTGGAATAGAAATACTTGTAACATCATACACACCAGACTTAAATAAATATACTTTATTTCCAGGATTTTCAGTTTTAACAAATTCTAATGAGGCCTCTTCGCTATTATCATAGTAACCAGGATCAATTGTAACAACTTCATATCCTTCTGGTACTTCTAATTCACTATAAGGAGCAACATACAATGTCATAGCCATGTATGCTTCTTCATCAAACACAAATGAAAAACTACCATAATTAGAAATTTCTGAAGATACAACATTATTATTAATAGTCGCCACAACATTTTCCTTTTCAGGTAAAACAGTAACTTTTGAATAACTGCCTTCTAAAAGTTCTAATTCAATATCTAAAGAAAATAATCCATCTGTTTCAACATCAACCCAAGCAAATGAGTGAATGCCATATCCACACCTAGCTGAGTAAACCGCTACATCATTACCATTAACTTTAAGTTTATGCCATACACTATCTACAAATCCATACTCATGCGGATCATCATGAGAACTACCTTTAGCATTTTTTGTTTCAGCATAAAATTTATCCATATCAGTTCGTTTATTAACTTCATCATATGAGATTGGATAAACATTAGTATAAGTAGCTAAACCAGATGTTTCTGGGTTATCAGGAGTTTCTTCACCACCTGCAGGTTCAGTTACACCATCAGTATTATTACCACATCCACAAACCATAAATAATCCACAAAGTAATAATAACAATAAAATTCTTTTCATAATTTCACCTACTTATCTAAAGTGTTAATTTGCAAATAATTAAAATTATAACCACCTGCAACATTATCTTTTACATATTCCTTATAATTATCCTTTGTAAACAATGTATCATTTGAAACAACATTATCAACATATACTCGTTCAATGCTACAATTAATAGAATCATATGTACGTAAATTTAATACTGCACCGTAATTACGTGAAGCAACGATATTACTGAAATATATTTTATCAACATGTCCATATCCTTCTCCACGACCACCAGAACCACCAATATAAATATTTAAAATGGCATCATTATGATTCATATAAATCTCAAAATTATTAAATGTAATATCATACATTTTTGCACCTTTTCGATTACCCATTTGGATAACACAACAACCTAGGTGATTACTCCATGTCCCCATTGCAAAACCTACTGTACAATCTTCAAAATGAACGTCTGTTGTGTCATGATTAGATTCATAAATACAACCATAAGCAACACCTTTATCTGTCCATGCGTCGTTATTTTTAAACCAAACATTTTCTGTTAAGCCATTAACAGTTGTTGATTTCGTTTCAAACGCATCATCACCTGTACGAATAAAATTCTTTTCAACTAAAGCATCTTTACAGTCTGATAACATTATACCATCAGAAAAAACACGATAACCAAAGAACAAGCATTCACTTACATAAACATTTTCACACGCATTCAAACAAAGTGTCCATGTTTGAGCATTAATAACTGTTATTCCACTAAATGTCATATCTTTAACGTTTGTAAAACTCAAACTACGTTTATTATTAGAATAACCAGCTGGAACTTCACTACCACAACATGCAGAATAATCTATTAAGCCTCTACCTAAAACTTTTATATTATCTTCACCAGTAGATTTAATAACATAATCAACTGTTGTAGGAATAATTTCTAAGTATGCGCCTTGTTCTAAATATAAAATTGTATTCGAAGGAAGCCAAATTCGATCGATTAAATGTCTACCTTTCTTGAAATAGTATACTTTATCTTCTTCCTCAAATAGCGTTTCGCCCCTTCTATCAGTAGAATAATCAGCAGGCTCTATATAAACTATTTCTTTGATTCCAAATAATTCATTGACATCTTTCTTTTCAGTTACAAGCATTGTCAATGCTTCATCTTGTTTTTTGTTAAAAACAAATGAATAACTACCAAAATCAGCAATAGTAGCAGTTACAACATTTTCTTCTAATGTTGCTTCTACACCTCTTTTTTCAGGCAATACAACCACACTTGGATTTTTCTTAGAAAAAATAGAAGTTGTATCTTTATTAATTGTTAATTTCACATCTAGTGAAAAATTCGAATTTGTATCAATCACATCTACATCAACATAAACAAAAGAATGAATTGTATTTGCAGTTCTTGTCGCATAAACAGGAACATCTTTACCATTTATTTGCATTGAATAATATGGACTAACAATTATTCCGTTATCAACGTTTAAATTAGTTGCCACATCGCCCAAATATTCTTCTGTATCTTCAACTTGATTAACATTATCATATTCAGTTGCATAAATATTACAGTTGTAATCTTTCACACTTTCGCCTTCTTCTTGGTTGTTACATGATGCTAAACAAACTAGCATCCCAATCATCAATAAACCTATAAAATATTTTCTCATAAATTACCCCTTAACTGCACCAAGCATTTGTCCTTTCACAAAATATTTTTGTAAGAATGGATAGAAGATTAAAATTGGGAAAATAGATACAACAATTGTTGCAGCTTGTTGTCCTTGTGCAAATAACATTGTTCCATCTATGCCCACATTTGGATCTACTGGATTTGAACCGTCAAATCCCTGCAATAAATTTCTTAACTCTAAAGCAAGAGGATAAAGGTCTGTTCTCTTTGATAAGAAGAATGAAGCCCAATACCAAGCATCCCAATATGAAATAACATACCATAAAACAATTGTCGCTAAACCAGCTTTTGATAAAGGAATAACAATTTGGAATAATATTCTAAATTCACTCGCACCATCTAATTTTGCAGATTCAATCAATTCATAAGGAACTTGATTAAAGAAATTTCTCATAATAATCATATTAAATGAATTAATACCAAATGGTACTACTAAACACCAAATATTATTTAATCCAACAACATCTTTAACAGTTAAATAGAATGGAATAATTCCCCCACCAAAGAACATTGTGAAAATTACAATAGTAAATAAAAACTTCATTCCAGGAACATTTTTTCTAGTAAAAACAAACGCACCAAAACAAGTAAGAATCATCGAATACAATGTTCCTCCCACTGTAATCAACAAAGAAATACCAAAGGCTCTTAAAACTCTACCTTGTCCAAAAATTAATTTATAAGATTCAATATTAAAATGACGTGGAATTACTAATAAATTAGAATTAAGATAATCCGCTTTTGAAGCAAATGATAATAAAACTTCATATAAAACAGGGAAAATACAAATAAGTGCCAAAATGACTAAGAAAATATGGTTGCAAATATCAAATATTGAAATTTTATTTTTTTTCTTTTTCTTTTGGACTGGATTATAAGTTAAAGTTTGATTCATCTTCATTCCTCCTTCTTAATCTAAGCTATACATACTATAGCCGTTAATTCGTTTAGTTATGCTATTAGCAAAAATTAATAAAATAAAGTTAATTACATTTTTAAATAATCCTACAGCAGTAGAAAACTCGTAATACTGTTCTTGCGCCTTAGAATAAACAAGTGTATCAATAGTTTCTGCAACATCTAATATTGCAGGATTATATAAGTTATAAACTGAATCAAATCCAGCATTCATTAAGTTACCAATTTGCATAATCAACATTACTGTAATTAAAGGTAAGATACATGGTACTGTAACATGTACTACAAGACCAAAACGATTACATCCATCTATTTTAGCAGCATCATAAAGGTTTTTATCAATACCAGACATTCCAGCATTATAGATAATTGTACCCCATCCTACACCTTTCCATAATTCTGCGATAATCAAAATCGTATAGAAATATTCACTCTTTAATAAGAATGGGATTCTCTCTTGACCAAACGCAGCAATAATATTATTAATTAAACCATCATCAACAGCCAACATTTGTTTTACAATACCGCCAATAACAACCCAGTTAATAAAATATGGTAAGAAAATAGCCCATTGGATAACCTTCTTAAACTTCTCATTTTTCACTTCATTAATTAATAAAGCTAACAAAATTGGGGCAGGAAAACATATTAAAATTTTCAGTGCGCTTATGACAAGTGTATTCTTCAATGCCCTAAGCATCTCAGGTCTTTCAAAGAACATCGCAAACCATTTCCAACCTACCCAATCGCTTCCAATAATTCCTTTTTTAGGTAGATAATCTTTCCAAGCAATTATAATACCATACATAGGAACATAAGCAAAAATTATATAAAAAATTATAACTGGTAAAATCATTAAATATAATTCTCTACTTTTAACAATTCTTCCTAACGTTTCCTTAAAACGTTTACTAAATGGCTTCTTAAATTTTGTACTTTTTTCCTTCTTAGCAAACAATTTCACCATCTAAATCTCCTCCTATTCTACATCTAAAATAGTATTAATTTTTAAATTAGATTTTACCCATGTTGAAGAATAATGTGTAATATTTACTTCTTCTTTATTTGTAATATCTGTTGTTTTTAAAACTTTATCATTATATTTAATATTATCTAAATATACTTTACCCAAAGTAGAACCTGACTGAACATTAATTGCTACTGCATAACCATAAGATCGGTAAGCTGTAATATTTTCAAAATATAAATCCTTTGCTTTACCACCATTTTTACCATTATTTAAAGAATCTTCTAAAGTAACATTAATTAATGCATGATAAGATACATAAATTTCAATGTTTTCAAAATGAATATCTTGCCATGTTGTTGTTCTACGGTCTCCCATTACAACAATACAACAACCTATATCATCTGACCAAGTCGCTAATGCAAACCCAACAGAATTATTTCTAAATACAACATTTTCAACAGAATTATTAGCTTCATAGATACAACCATAAGCTCTAGCCTTATCAGTCCATACAGCATTATACTCATAAAGCATATTAGATGTACCTTCACTACCAGTTGATTTAACCTCTATAGCGTCATCTCCAGTTCTAACAAAGTTATATCTTATTATCGAATCTTGACAATCAGACATCATTATTCCATCAGAGAAAGTTCTATAGCCTAAAATCATATTTTTTTCCACTAACACGTTGTCGCAATCAGTAAAACATACAGACCAACTATTAGAATTAATCACTGTAATTCCAGAAAATGTAACATTACTGCTATTATGAAATGAAACTACTCCTTTAAACTTTGCTTCTCCGCCTTGGCTTTGCGAAAAATCAAATAAGCCTCTACCACAAATTTTTATATTTTCTGAATTAGAACTTCTTATAGCAGCTTTAGTATCAGAAGAACTTTCCGTAACCACATGAAAATAAGTTCCTGGTTCAAAATAAAACACAGAATTTGACGGCATATAAATAGATGAAATATTATAAGTACCTTTTTTAAAGTAATATACTGTATCTTGTTCTTTAAAGAATGTCTCATCTGATTTATATGTTTTAGGTTCAAATTCTTTTAAAGTATAACCAGTAGGAACAACTAATTCTTCTTTTAAAGCAACATAAATTGTTAATGCCTCTTCTACTTTTCGATCAAAAGCAAATGAAAAACTCCCTAAAGATGTAATTTGACAAGTAACTACATTATTTTCTAAAGTTGCTTCAACTCCAGTGCTTTCGGGTAAAACAACAACATTTTTATGATAGTTTTTTAATTCAAGCTTAACATTTAAAACGATGTTTTTTGCATCTTCCACATCTACCCAAGCAAATGAATGAACACTTTGAGCACATCTAGTTGAATAAACTGGAATTTTTTTATTATTAATTGTCAAAGTATAATATGGACAAGTTACAACACCATTATCAACAGGGTCATCATTGTTTAACCCATTTTTCACAACTTCCCCGTGGTATTCATCAATACTTGAAACTGTCGGTATATCTTCATATACCACCGAACTTATTTTAGATAAATTCTCGTCAGTTTCATCACCATTATTACACGCACTTAAGCAACATAAACACAAAGCAATAAAACAAATAAACAAATATCTTTTAAAAAATATTTTCATAAAACTAATCACTCACTATCTATTTTTTCGGTGTAAGAATCTTTCTATTAAAAAAATTCTTCCATATATTAATATTGAGAGGACTCCTCCACTTTTAAGAAGGAGTCCCTAACAATATTTTTAATTTTTAATTATTTTCTTTTCTTTTTGCTAACAAATAATCCAATAGCAATTAAACTTAATCCTAATAATGAAGATGCGATAGCACCACCACATCCACTACTTGAAGAATTACCATTTCCTGAAGAAATTAATTCATATTTAGCATATAAAGTAATATTTGATGGGTTATTATAATCTAAACCAGTAAATTCTTGTGTTAATTCAGCATCTAAATACCAACCAACAAAATTATATCCATCTTTAGG
>CAZSIA010000002.1:7191-10853 GCA_964606905.1 uncultured Anaeroplasmataceae bacterium
TTAGGGAAATCCTTTAAGCTTTCATTACCACCAGGTGTATATTTACTAGTTGATAATTTTTCTTCTCCATCCATATAAGTTACAGTGAAAGATTCCATTTCAGCATCAATGTAAACCATTGCACCTTCAACGATATCAATATAATATATGCCGTCAGTATCTTCTTCCATTTCCATACCCCAATATGAAACACCATTTAATTTAGCATCAGGGTTTAATTCTATTGAGAATTGTAATAAATGTCTTGCTGAAGTGATAGGTGTTCCAGGAACATAGTCAGCGCCATCTAATTTAATGTTTTTAATTGTCACTAAATCTTCATCATAATCAAATTTAGCTACATAATTATAAGCTAATTCTATTTCAGCTAAACCTGGATTAACATATCCTGATTGAACGTATCCTTTAATTTTTTGGTCTGCACCTGCATACCAATAAACTGGATAGCTTCTATCAACACCATTAGAAGTTGTAGCTTTTACTTTAGCAGGTAAGCCTTCGCTTAATAATACATCTAAAGTATTTACATCTGTAATTTCTAAATCTAATGTGCTTAAATCTAATTCTTCAACAGCTGTAACATAAACTGAACCTTCTGCTTGTTTACTTAAAACAGCATCATTTCCGCTTAAAATTTCAGCAACGTTTTCAGCAGATAATGCACAGTCATAAATAGCAAGATCTTTAACATCAACATTACCGAATTGTGTTGCTGAATTACCATAAATATTACATTGTGCACCAATTGCAAATGTATAATCGTCATAAGCTGATGATGTTAATTTAACACCAGCCAATACAACTTTGTCAATTAAAGTTCCGTTTAAATATACACAATAAGAATTATCATCTGCGTTTGCAGTTACAGTTAATGTTGTCCAATCTAATGTAGAAATAGCATATTTTTTCTTATTTGATTCGCAATAAGCTTGTTTTTCTTCTTTTGTTTCACCAGGAGCAAATTCTAAATTTGTTAATTGTAATTCAATTCCACCTGCCCATGGAACAATTGTTAAACAAGAAGTATAATGTCCAAATGTTAAAGCGTAAACGTCTCCAAAACCAATTGAGTTATCTGATTTGAAAGTGAATGAAATAGTATATGAACCATTAATCATATCACTAAAATCATAACTTGAATTCCCTTGTTGTGGAGCATATAAATATGCACCTGTGTTTTTAGTTAAGCCAGTAGTATATTGGTCTCTTCTAATGGAAACATAACCATTATTATCTGCTTCATCAACTAACATTTGCATAGCTTCAGTACTACCTGAAGTTGAAGCAGTTTTTAAATCAAAACCATGCTTTGATGAATCTTTACCAGGATTATTTGGATCTTCAAATTCATAATGAGCAAAAGGTTCAATAACAATTTCTGTTTCGCCAGCTGCGTTAACTAATCTTTTAGGTGCTAATAAAATAGTACAACATAAAACGAATAATAACGCTAATAAAATTTTCTTCATTTTTTTAATTCCTTTCTTATATTTTTAAAATTAATTATTAAAAATGTAGTCGTCTTTTCCGACCTTCATTGCTTTTCCAGAGTTAATATATTCATTAAATTCTGAAACAATTAAATTTCCACCATAAGATTCACTAGTATAACTCTTAACAAAAGATTTCCATTTACTCTTAAATGTATTGTCTACAGTGTATAGATCTTCCCAACTAAAAGTTAATGGATTATAAGATTCTGAATCTTTTGGAATATAGTAGAAATTCTTTTCATTCTTTTCTAACAACACAATTGTTTCCAAGAATAAATTGTGACAACTTTCAATATATTCAAGATAATTATCACCAGTTACACAAGGATAATCTGAAAAACTAGAGTTTCTTTCAGAATCTCTTTGTCTAGTAGCAATTTTATCTGCATTAGTAGCAATTTTATTATTGTAGTTCATTGTCCAGTCAACAAGTGCATATAACATAGAAGCTGGATCAACTGAATTAATAGATTTTCTAAATCCATCTTCATCAACTTCAATTAAATTTGTCATTGTTCCATCTGCAGATTCAGTATAATGAACACCTTCAACACCGTATTGTAATAATTTGTAACCTTCATCACTTAATAAGTAATCATAAAATTCTAGACATTTACGAATTCTTGCGTTACTCATATTAGCATTGATACAGAATCCTTGCCAGAATCCTTTTTCTCCGCCACCACCGTGAGAACCATTTTTTCCACTAGGTGGTTCGATCATAGCAACTCTAGAACATGCTTCCTCCATACTGCAACCATCTGCAGCCATCATACCTGAAATAATAACATTGTACCAGTTATGAGCATACATCATACCAGCTTGGCCATTCATGAATTTTGATTGTTTACCATCAATATCACCAGTTAAAGAGTCAGCAGATACATATCCTTCAGCGATTAATCTAGTCATAAACGCTGTTGCGTACATCGAATTATCACTGATATCAGAATAAGTATATGTTCCGTTTTCTTCAATAAATTGATCCCAACCAGCATCAAAGGCAACATAAATCCATGCGTCCATATCTTTGTTAGATTCAGAAACATAACCTTTTGTATCATTTTGACCATTATTATCTGGATCATATAATGTAAATGCTCTTGCTAAACGATAAAATTCTAAAAGAGTATCAGGGGTTTTAAATTTCCATGTTTCTCTTAACTCAGAAGTGATTTCACTCACACTTGATACAACACCTTCTTTAACTAAGATTGTATCTAATTTAGCATTTAAATTATCAATCCAATCCGTGCGTACATATAATGATTTTTCTAAATGCCAAGTAGATGGAATAAACCACATTTCACCTTTTCCATATGTTACGTTAGAACGTAAGAAATTAAATTGTTGAATATAATTATAAATATTTGGATAATGTTCTTCAGAAACCCAGTCAGAAATTGAAATTATATCTCCATTTCTAATTAATTTATTAAAAAAGTAAGAATTATCTGGACCATTAGTTAAGAAAATATCTGGTAAATCTTCATCAGCTTGTAATAAAGATAATTGTGTTTCCCAGTTCGCACTTGAAGCGTTTAATGCTTCAATATCACAGCCAATTGCACTAGATAATTGTTGATAAATTGGCGTATTGTTCTTACGTGCATTATTAAAATCAGCCCAGTCATTTTTAAAGACAGAAATAGATTTAACAACTTCATCATCGATTTCAACATAAGCTTCGCCATCACCATAATCATCTGGATCTACCCATCCAGAATCATCTCCACCATCGCCGCCACAAGCTCCTAAACCAAGAGCTAGTACAGCAAGTAAAGTAAGTAAAATTATTCTTTTCATGCTTTTCCTCCTTTTATGCATATTTTAAATATATTTGAAGAACTGCACTCAAAAATGAATGCAGTTCAACATTTTCAAATTATTCTTCGCGTTTTTTTCTTAATAAAACAACGCTGCCAGCTAAAGCAACTAATCCGAATAATGAAGCAATTACGCTTCCGCCACAACCTGTAGCAGGTTTTTCTTCGATAGTTAAATCAACTGTAATAGTATTTCCTTCATAAGTAATAGTAACTGTGTTTACACCAGCTTTGCTAGAATCAAATCCACTAACCATTTCATTAGTTAATGTAACATCATTCTTAGCACCACTTGCCATAACAACTTCTACTACAGCACCTGTAACATCTAATTCTTCACCAA
>CAZSIA010000002.1:10953-29384 GCA_964606905.1 uncultured Anaeroplasmataceae bacterium
CAGTAATTGTTTGTTTACCTAATACATTCTTATCATATCCAGAAACTGTATAATCTGCAGATGTTAATTCAACTTCTGCTCCACTACCCATTACATTTTTAACAACTAATCCAGCTAAGTCTAATTCTTCACCATATTTATATTCAACCTTTGATGGGTTTGAAGAAACTTTTATAGAAGTTGCCACATCAGTAACTGCTAAAGTATAAGAAACTTCTACTCCATTAACAACAACAACAGTTAAGACACCTTCACATACTACATAACCATGTGCAGTATAAACGCCAGCTTCATTAACAATACTTGTCCAAGCAACTGGTAAATCCATTGTTGATGCATCAGATAATGTAGCTGTGACTTTTGCACTATTATTTAAAATAGTAATCATTTCTTCTACAGACATAGCAGTTGTTAATTTAGTTTCATCAGCAAATACTGGAGTTGTATTAATATCTGTAACATAAGGAGCAGTTGTTGTAATACCTGTACTTAATTTATGAGTTGCACATAATTCGATAGCTTGTGAATCATTTACTGCAAAGTCATAAATTGCTACATTTGACATTTGACCAACAAATAAACTATGTACTGCACTCCATGCTCCTGAGCCACCAATTGCAAATTGCATTGTTTCATTACTTAATGAATATCCTTCAGGAGTAGCATATGAATACTTCTTAACACCGTTTACGTAAACAACGATATTTCCTTCTAAATCAACTGATAAAACAACTGTTTGTCTAGAACTAATATTACCAACAATAGGACCCCACCATTGATTATTATTTCCATCAACATTACTCTTACCACTTTCTTCATCTCTTGAAGATGCAGTAGTAAATCTTAAATCATTAGAACCACTAGAAAGTTCAAATGTACACCATTTTGCTTTAGGAGTCCAATCATCCCAACCGAATCCGATAGGTTCAGACCAGCTTCCTGAAGTTTGAGTTTGTAAAACTTCAAATGTTAAAGTAAATGATTTTAATGCTTCTGAAATATCATTATCCTCAGATCCTGATAATAATGCAGCAGTTCCATCAAAATATGCAACACCATTTTCAACTCTAACATTACCATCTAAATAATTACCTTCAGCATCTTTTTCAGTCACAACTTTTAAATCCCAATTACCCATTGAGTCTTTTCCAGGATTGTTAGCATCGTTAAATTCATACAATGCAATTGGTAATAAAACTTTAGTATTTTCTAAAACATTAATTTTTGCATAAGCCTTAACACCATTAGGATTAACTAATCCTGTAATTTCACCTACTAAATAAGTATTTCCATCAATTACTTCTACAGCACTCCAATTAACATCAACAGTTTTAGTTGAATCGTTTGACATATTAACATCAATTTTAGAACTAGATGGAGCAAGTGCCAAAATTTGAGCGCTTGTTAATCCAGCAGGAACAACAATTGAACTTGA
Organism: uncultured Anaeroplasmataceae bacterium; assembly: GCA_964606905.1. GTDB lineage: Bacteria > Bacillota_I > Bacilli_A > Acholeplasmatales > Anaeroplasmataceae > CAZSIA01. The sequence goes on from CAZSIA010000002.1 coordinate 12,389, forward strand.
TAAATCTACTACTGTTTCGCTAACAATTACGTCTAGTGCACGATAAACTTTACCAGTTTCATTATATTGAGCAATTTGAACGTCACTTAATGCGATATCATAAATTTCTACATTTGCAATTTTTCCAGTAAAATAATTTCTTAGTGATCCCCAAGTAGCATTTGCACCAATGGCAAATCTCATGTTACTGTTACTTGTTGAATATCCTTCAGGTGTATCATATGATCTAATTAAAACACCATCCGCATACAAAGAGATTTTTCCTTCTAAATCTACTACTAATAAAATATCTGTAAATTCATTTGAGTCAGCAGTTTTTACAGTTGTAACAACAGAATCCCACCATTGATTTCCATTCCCTGTAACGTCTGAAACATTCTTTGTTTCTCCACTATCAGTAGTTGTTTCTACCAATTGTGATGCAGCAGAAAATCTTATGTCTTTTGAGCCGTTAGCAAAATAGAATAAATTCCATCTTGAACAACTCCAAGCATTCCATCCAAATCCAATAGCTTCCGCCCAAGAACCAACTTGTACGCCATCAGTTGCAACACTAAATGACATAGTGAATGATTTTAAATCTTCACCGATATCTTCAGCTTCAGAACCTGCAATTAAAGCTCCTGTTCCGTTAAATGTAGCAACACCATCAGCTACTGAAACAGTTCCTCCATCAGTAGTTTTTAATGTTAAATCATAATTACCCATTGAATCCTTACCTGGATTAGCAGCATCTAAAAAATCATATTTTGCTAATGGGTTTACCTCCTCTTGTTCAGCTATATCAGATGTAGTAAGACATCCGTTTACGTTATAAGAAATAACTTGTAATGTGTCAAATGCAAAATCATAAATTTCTACATTAGCAATTTTTCCAGTAAAATAATTTCTTAGTGATCCCCAAGTAGCATTTGCACCAATGGCAAATCTCATGTTACTGTTACTTGTTGAATATCCTTCAGGTGTATCATATGATCTAATTAAAACACCATCCGCATACAAAGAGATTTTTCCTTCTAAATCTACTACTAATAAAATATCTGTAAATTCATTTGAGTCAGCAGTTTTTACAGTTGTAACAACAGAATCCCACCATTGATTTCCATTCCCTGTAACGTCTGAAACATTCTTTGTTTCTCCACTATCAGTAGTTGTTTCTACCAATTGTGATGCAGCAGAAAATCTTATGTCTTTTGAGCCGTTAGCAAAATAGAATAAATTCCATCTTGAACAACTCCAAGCATTCCATCCAAATCCAATAGCTTCCGCCCAAGAACCAACTTGTACGCCATCAGTTGCAACACTAAATGACATAGTGAATGATTTTAAATCTTCACCGATATCTTCAGCTTCAGAACCTGCAATTAAAGCTCCTGTTCCGTTAAATGTAGCAACACCATCAGCTACTGAAACAGTTCCTCCATCAGTAGTTTTTAATGTTAAATCATAATTACCCATAGAATCCTTACCTGGATTAGCAGCATCTAAAAATTCATATTTTGCTAATGGGTTTACTACTTCTGCTTCGCTTGCTGAAACTCTAACTGTGTATTCCATAGGTAATACAACAACTGTAAAAGCAATAACTAAAGTAAGTAGCGCAATAAATAATTTTTTCGCTTTTTTCATTTTCATCTTTCGAGTTACCTCGTCCTCCTTATAAATTTTAAGTGTTGTAAAAACTTTATTGTATGAACATACAATGTTGTGAAAGCGTTTTTACAACTCTTGCGTTAATATTATAAAGTATAATTATTACTTTTAGAATTACCAAAAATAAACAAAAAGCATTTTTTCGTTCTTTTTTTTAGTTTTTTTTGATTTTTTGTTTTTAAAAAAAGACTATCCAGAAGTTTTAAAATAAGAATCTAACCTTACTTTAAAAATTCTGACATAGTCTTTATCTTTTTATTTTATTATAGTTGTTTTTTTATTTAAAACATAAACAGCAAGAATCATCAATTGTAATGAAAACATTGTTGAAATTACACTACCATTACAACCATCACTTGGTTTATCTAACATAGCGATTTCTTCTTGGATATATTCTCCACATATACAGTTTGCTTGTTTAAGACCACATTCTTTAGTACTAGCTTCTTTCACAATTTGCCAATCTCCATATTCATGGGAAGTTTTATACGTAATTTCATCAATAACAAATTGATTTTTATTTGAATAATACTTGTCATATATCGTTGAATAATATTCTATAGAAAAATTACTTCCATCTTTCGAAAAATAAATCATAGCTACTAAACCCATTGCTCCACCTGAAGCATCAAGTGCCTGAGGATCAATCAATAATTCTATAACTGTATTACCATGAATTCCTTCTCTTTTGCTAGTAACAATATCACAATAATCTATATGACCAGAAATAACCATAAAAATATTTCCATATTTTGAAATCAATTTATTCCACATATCCTCTCCAGTATTATAAACTTTATCTGGAGAATCATTTTTGTCATTTTGATCAGAAGGATATGAGCCATCATTTAAATCTAATGTAGTTCCATCATAATTTAAATATGCATGTGTTGTAATTATAACCCGATAATTAGGATACATCTCAATTTTTTCTGCTGCCCATTTTAATTCTTCATCTGTAGCTCCATAATCTAAAGTTATGAATAAATAATCTGTTTCACAAACTGTAAATAACATGTATGATGTATCTATATATTCAGAATAAAAACCATCAAATTGTTTTGTATACATCTCATCGCTAAAAGTTTGATTAAACATTTTTGTTGAATCATGATTCCCTCTAATTAAAGAATAAGAAATTTTATCATTCATTTTTGAAATAGCTGAATAAGCTGTTTCCCATTCAGTTTTAGAGTCTCTATCTGTTATATCACCTAAACCAAACACATGTTGTATTTTCTTTTCATCTTTTTTATCTAATATCCAATTGTAAATCTTTGGCAACTGTTCAGGATATCTATCAGTTGTGTATTGAGTATCTCCGACTACTGCAAAAGAATATTCATACTCATGCGTACTACTGATTTCATCCAACCAAATAGAATTATATATGGTCTTATATTCATTTTTTGAATTATCTCTAATTTTTTCAGTTGCACTTTCATCTAACAAAAAATTTGCAATTAAATTTTCATCATTTAAATCTACTCCACTTGAATAATCACTATTAATTTCTGCTTCTGTTCTAGTATCAGAATAAATAGAAATTGAACGAATCTTTCCTTTAAAATATTCCGTATTGCCACCGCGATAATCACCACCAATAACAAACTTATTATTTAAGACATTAGAATCGTAATCATAATAAAGCATTTTTTCAACCAACTCACCATTCAGGTAAAAAAATGTCCTATTTTCTTCTTTAGAACGCACAATTGAAATATGTGCCCATTTTCCGCGGATATCCTTGTTGAAAATTAATGATTTTCCTTTGCCATCACTATCTGTTAAATAAAATCGTGGTTCTCCATACTTATATATTTCTACGCTTATTGCAGAACCAACACCGTAATTTCCGAAAATAACTCCTGCACGCCCATCAATATTTTCTGGAACATAAACTTCCGCTTCAAACGTTTCAGGATATACATCAATTTTCTTATCCATTTGATAATATCCATCAATGCTGAAGGTCATTTCTGTAGTTGTCTCAGCATTAACATCGATAAAATCTAATATAATAAAACAAAAAAAGAAGAAAAACAAAAAGAAGAAACTTATAACTATTTTTTTCATATTTAATAACCCTAGTACTTTTAACTAGTTCTCCCTCTATGATTAATTGTAATACACATCTTTATTATATTTATCCTTTAACATACAATTCAACAATTTCAAAACGTCATTTTACAAAAAAAAAAACATTTTTTCATTCTTTTTTTGGTTGTTTTTACGCTTTTTCACAACTATAATATATATAGAGGCGATTTGGATGATGAACACAAACTATTCTATAAGTAAAATAAATTACGCTTTAATACCTTTCCAATATTACATGAAATCATTTGATGATTCGTTCGATATGTGGATGCATAGTCACGAATATTTCGAAATAATGTATGTTAGTTCTGGTAACATCACAATTAAAATATCTTTTGATGAAAAACTAAAAGATGTTGAAACATATAGACTGACTCAAGGACAATTCATTTTTTTAAATCCTAAACTATACCATCAAATGATCATTGAAAAAGGTGAAACAGCCTTTGTATACAATATGGAATTTCTTCCAGTAAATTATGACAACGAGATAATAAAAAATGTTCAAAATGTCATTAGCATTGATTTTGAAAAATTATTTTTAGATACAAAACTAAACAGCATTATAAGCAGTGAAAATGGTTATGTAATTACAGCAGACACCGCTCAAGTTGGCACATCGATTAAGGAACTAATTTTCGCTGCAGAACAAAAGAAAAAGACAAAAGAAGATTATCTATCTGTTATTATCAAAGAAATAAATTTATTAATTGAAATCTCAAATTGTATTATTAACAAAAAAATCGGAGAAATTTCATATATTAGAAAAGCAAATTCGTATATTATGGATAACTATCATAAAAAAATAACGATAGATGAAATTGCAAATCATGTTAACATAAGTAAATCTTATCTAGAACATCAATATAAAAAACAAATGGGACAAACCATTTTAGGGTTTATAAATGTATTACGAGTCCAAAAAGCAAGTAAATTACTTTTAAAATCCACTACACCAATTTCTGAAATAGCAATACAAGTTGGATATACGGATAAAAACCAATTAAATTATGAGTTCAAAAAAATCATCGGAATGACCCCTCGAGAATATCGAAAAAAGAATGAAAATACAATTGATTATACCAATACAAAATGGACTGCAGCAGCTATTGATCCCGATGAAATTGAATAACTATTTCACAAACAAATAAAGCGCCAATTGGCGCTTTTTTTAATATATTTAACTTATAATTTAACAACAAATTCTTCTTTAACTTCTTTTTTACTATTTGTAAATTTCACTACCATTTCTTCTTTATTAATGGTTAATGCACAACCATAAAATTCATCTTCATTCCATTCACTACCAACTATAACAGGAAAATGATTTTTAATTAAAGCATTAGGACTATTCTTTTCTAATAAGTACGCTTTATGCATATGAGCTGATAACATAAAACTTATTCCGATTCTTTTTAATTCTTCATTCCATACGCTATATAAATCTCTACAAATATCAAAAACATTAAAAGGAATAAAAGTTGTTTGCATAGGACAAATATGACATACTGCAAATTTAATATTATTAGAATCTAAATTTATTTTCTTCAAAAACTCTGTTTCTTTTTTTCTATACAAAGTAAAATCATTAACGCTATTATATTCTTCATGATGATCTAATTTATCCTCACCACAATCTAAAACAACACCACTAAGATTACCTACTGAAAAAGTATAATATGTTTGTTTATTATTTGCAGGGAAAAAGTTTGTAAATAACTCAGCTAAACGCCCTCTTGTATCATGATTTCCTCTAGCAAAAATAATTGGAATTTCTCCCAAACAAATATCACCAATAAACTGTGCAACATTAAAATAATCTTCAACTTTCTCAACCTCTCCGATATCTCCATTAACAACTAACAAATCTAAATCATTACCAAAATAAGAAGCTGTTTTTTTAGCTATTTCAAAACGATAATGAACATCAGCAATATGATAAACATTTATATTTTCTTCTTTAGTTAAAGACTTAAATTTGTATATTTCTACTTCTTTATCTCCCATTTCTGAAAAATAAGCTTTTCGATCAAGGCTTTGTCTATATATTATTTTATATGAGCACGCTTTATCTAATACCTTTTGCGGAACTCTAATTTTAACATAATTCTTTTCACTACTTAAAACCCCGCTATTTTCTTCATAATAAAAATTATCAGCTATTTCTATATAACAAATTCCATTTTCTTTTAATAATACTAATATTTCGTATTCATCACCAATAACAAAAACACTTGGATTGCATTTCAAGAAAGACATTCTAACAACTCCTTTTTCCATTATTTGTTTCTATTATATCCTAAGAGATAAAAAAAAGATAACTAAACATAAATTAGTCTATCTCTTAAAGTAAGATTAAACGAATGAAGGACCCACGAGTCCTATCATGTAAAAATAAAAAAAAATGGCAGGACCAGAAAGATTCGAACTTTCGCATGAAGGAGTCAAAGTCCTTTGCCTTACCGCTTGGCTATGGTCCTATCCATTTTTATTTGCAATCATTATTATATTATAACAGTTAAAATAATGCAAGATATTTTTTTCTTTTTTTAAAATTTTAATTTAACACATAAGTGTTAAGAACAAAATACTATCTATTCTTCAACTAAAGTAGCTAATTTAATAAAAGATGCTACTGAATTAATATTAGCTAGTGCTAAAGATTTTGTTCCGTAAATTTGTCCTACACAAACTAATCTACCATTTGCACCAAATAATTTAAATTGATAATTATCTCTTTTATCTTTTTCAAGATAGAATTTTCCACTAACAACAGCTTCTTTAAATCTTTCAAGAGCACTTTGAACACTAACTTCTGTTTTGAAATAATCACTTCTTACTAAAACTTCACCATTAGAAGCTTTTAAGAAATAATAATAGCCTTCCTCACTTGAAATAATTCCAAGTTTTCCACCTTTTTTATCTACAACTTCATCTAATTGAACTTCTTCTTTACTTGATTCAACAACCTCAGCAATCTCAACTACTGGACTAGTTGCGGCAAAACGTTTAAATGATTCACTCGCACTTGTAGCACCTTTTTCAGTAGCGTAATTCGCACTCATAACCAATGTTCTATAATTTTTAGCTGTTAATACAAATTGATATAAATCATGTTTATCTTTTCTAACTGTAATAGTTCCAACTTCAACATTACGTTTAATTGCTTCAATAGCCGCTAAAACAGTTTCTTTTGAAGCATAAGCTTCTGATTTAATTAAAATTTCTCCATTAGAAGCTTTTAATGTATAAAAATATGATGTTCCATCTGAATATACTTCATATTTACCATTTACAACACGTGTTTTCTTTTCAGGAATTTGTTCAATAGTTTTTTTCTCTTTTGCCATTTTTACTCGCACCTCTTTTACATTTTTTAACCGGCTCCCTTATCCGGCTTTTTAATTTTACCTAATTTTCATTTGGCATTTCATTCAATTTTCTAACAGCTTCATCCATTGGTTCTTTTTCTTCAACTACAAATTGAGAGTTATCGTTTTTTTCTTGAAGAATAATTTGTGTATTGATTGTTGGTGTATCACATGATTGTGTTTGTTTTTCTTCATCTTGATTAAAGTTTAAAATAATAAATAAAATAGTTAACAAAACTAATAATAAAACAGATAAAATAACAATCCACAAAAAGTATGTTTTTTCTTCAAAAGTATTTAACACACTACTATATAAGTATGTAATTGTTAACATGCTCAACACCTACTCTACAAAAAAAGTATAACAAAATAACACAACGTTTTCAATATTTTAACGATAAGATTTTTACAATAAACCATTTTTTTCTTCAATGAAAGACAATGTTTCACTAAATGAATGTAAAATAGGTTTTTTTGTCTTAGTTAACACATCTTCTGACTGATGACCTCTATCAATTAATATAACATTTAATCCACATTCTTCTCCAACTAAGGCATCATGTGTAGTATCACCAATAAAATATGATTCACCTAAATCTATATCAATATTTTTAACATATTCTTTAGCTAAATCTAGTTTACTTGCGGCATAATGATTATCCAAGCCAATCACATCATAAAATAAATCTAAAATCTTAAAATCTTTTAATTGTTCTAGTAATAAAACTTTCTTAGATGCAGAACAAATAACTACTTTATACCCTTGTTTTTTAACAGAACAAACAAAATCTTCTAAGTCTAAAAAGATCTTTGATTCTGTTAAATTTCTCTTCGTATATTCAACAATAAAGTAGTTAGCTAATTCCTCAAAAGTATATTTTGTAAAATCAAAACCCGCAGCTATATAATACTTAATAATTGGAAAATCAAAGATTTTTTTATATTCTACTAAATCAACTGTTTTATTTTCTTTTTCTTTTAACATTTCATTTAATAAATTTAAACATAAATCAACGTCATCTAATACCGTGCCATTAAAATCTAAAAAGATATATTTATCCATAAAAAATTCTCCATTATCTAAAATAAAACCCATAAAGTATTTGACTTTACAGGCTATTTTTTTTATTATTCACTATCTGTACTTTCTTCTGTAACAGTTTCTTCTGTAGTTTCTTCAACAGGCGTTTCAACAACTGGTGTTTCTACAACATCATCTTCTTCTAAATTAAACACATCTCTACTAAATTGTTCTGGTTGACGTGTAGTTTGTGTTTTAGTTTGACTAGGTGGAATATATTTAGCAGGTTTTTTCTTTCTGAAAATAAACCAACCTAATAATATATCAAGAGCTAAGAAAATCACAGCTGATAAAATTACAGCAAATAAGAAATCAAATGAACCATAAATTAAATTAAAATCGTGTTGTTCTAAATAAGTAGGATTAGCACTTAAAACTGCTTCATAATCAGTAACAATTTTATTTGCTTCATCATCATTTATTTCATTTCCTTTAGCATTTTCTTCTTGTAATTTATTATAGCGTTCTAAGATTTCATAAAAATCATTATGAAATTTTGTATCAAAAGTAGGATTATTATCAAAACTAATAGTAAATTGTTCTACACCATTTCCATCAATAATACTAGCTCCAGTAATAGTTACGTTTGTCTTATCGCCTAAAGCTTCTACATATTCACTATAAGAAATACTTAAAGGTAAATATGAATAACTTGATGCGAATGAATAATAATCAATTGTTTCTGTAACAAAAGGAAAGAATAAAGTTTCATTATCCCCTAGTAGAAGTTTTACTCCACCTTTTTTGACATCTTCACTATTTGTAGTGTCATCTACTAATGCAAAGTCATCTGACAAATTAAATAATGAGAATTGAATGCTACTTTCAAGTGTATAATAAGTAGTTTCCGTCTTTTCTAATTTTCCTTCTTTTTCCTCATATACAAATTTAATACTATCATTTAAAGCTGAATAAACTTCAATATATGCACCGTCGTGTAAAGCTGAATAAAATTTATTTTCATCTACAACTCGCGAAAAGAATCTTTCCGCAGAAGAATATTCTTCATTTTTTACATCTTCAGCAACAAAATCTTGAAAAACTGAATAAAAATTAGTTACTACGATACTAGACAACAGCATAAATCCAACTAAGAAACTTGCTGCAATATATAAAATCTTTTTTAACATGTAATTAACCCCCTAATGTATCGACTAATTTAATAATATCATTTTATTAATGTTTTTACAAATAAAAGATTGAGTTTTTATTCTTTATTTAAGAAGAAAATCATTAAATTTAAATATAACGCGAAAAATAACCAAATTAAATATGGTAAATTTATATAAGCGAAAAGCTTATCTTCTTTATAAATCTTCAACAAAGCAATTATTAAAGTAAGAATTATCAAAATTAACCAGAAAGCTGAAAACAAAACCAGTTCAAACCTAAAGAATAAAATAGGCCAAATAACGTTTATTACCAAATTTAAAATTAAAACAGCTGTAATACCTTTATTATCTTTAAACCTATATAATGTTAGAGCAAATATAAAATACAGAATAGTCCAAACAATTGGAAATAAAATAGCTGGAGGAGCTAAATCTGGTTTGATTATTTCATCATAAAGAGTCATTGTGTTTTTAGTTAAAATCATACTAATTAAAACTAACCCAGCTACCACACTAAAAGATACTACTAATTTCTTAACATCGATTTTTTTCAAATATATCACCTACATTAAGTTTATGCTTAAAACAAAAATTTAAAATTAAAAAAAGAAAAAAGATGCATAAGTTATCACACAAATGCATCCCTGTCTTATTCGTTTGTTTCTACTGTTTCATTTAATTCTTTAATTTTAAACTTACCAATTAAAACATCAATAAAATTAATCGTAAAAGATTCATCTTGATAATTTTTAATATGTGCAGTAACACAGAAAAAATGATTATATATCCCAGTAATTGTTGATGGAATATCTGTTAATTTTGTTCTACCAGAATGAACACTGACATGAACTACTTTATTAGAAGAATATATCTCCTGCAACTTAGTTTTCACAGTTTCTAAATCTAGTTTTGTCACTCCACCGTTCTTCCCGTTCGCTGTTCTCATCTTATCGCTCCTTATCAGAAAAGTGTAGTTAAACTACTTATAACGCACCTTAATTATACCACAATTTAAAGATAAATGTAAGTCGAATTTTCGTGGAAGAAGTTAATTTTTGATTATAAATTTAGAGCTATTTTTGTATATTTTTATCTTTTTAAATATTAATTTGTAAAAACTAATAAAATTATTTAAACTAATTTTTTCACTTCTTTTATTCTTTCACATTCACTAATTTTTTCTTCATTACCAACAGTAAATAAAATTGATAACTGAGTGATTTTTTCAAATAATGATGAATATGATTTTACAACACTAATATCAGTATTTAAAATTTCTTCTTTTAATTTTTCTAAGCGAGATAACGTTACATTACATAATAGATTTTTATCAGCTATTGCAATCTTACTATAGATTGAGGCAGGTGGGTCAATTTTAGCAATTGTACCTATTAAATATGAATTAAATTCATCCATAGTAGGATTAAATTCTTTTAAATAATTACTAGCGCCATCATATACATCATAAGTGTTATTTACATTAGGATCAGAAAAAGATCCAAATAAAATATCATTACTAATTGATAAAGATAAATTGCATCCATAAGCTCCACCTTTAACGCGTACTTCTGGCCACAAATAATCATAATTTAAGATATGTTGAATAACATATAAACTACCGTTTAATTCATATCCTAAATCAGTTAAATTTATTCCTTTAACATTATTATTTACTCCTGACGGAATAATTAAGGCATCACTTTTTTCAGTAGGATAACTAATAGTAAGAGTATTTTCTATTTCTTCTTCATTTAATTGTAATTGATAAGTAGCATTTGTTAATAATTCTAGTGTTTTGCTATCACCACTTAAAGATACCATCATGTTATTTTTGTTAAATATTTTTTGGGCTACATTTTTTAATTTATCAATAACACCATCATTAAAATCTTCTACAATATCTGATAAAAGGTTATACATATTTATACCGCTCATTTTATTAGTTAAAGCACCTTCTTTGGATAAATACGAACGAACAATTGTTGTGGCCGCTCCTGTACCATTTTCAATAATTGCACTACGTTCTCTATTTTTCATTTGAACTAAAATCGTTTTAATTTTATCTAAATCATATAAAGTATTATTTATTATTTCATTTAAAATACTAGGGATGTAAGAAATATTTTCTTCTAAACTACTAACCGCAACAACCATTTTAGCGATATATTCTTCTTTACTTTTTGCGTTAATAACTGGTGAAAAACTAATATTACCTAAATAAGTTTTAATATGACTTTGTAATGCTTCTGCGCTATAATTTTTTGTATCTAATTTAACAAAGAGTCTTGATAAAATTCTTGCGTATGGCAGTTCACTAGCTTCTAATACATTTAAATCAAAATACGCTTTAAAATAAGCAATTTTATTAGTGCTAACATTATGATAAATTAAATGATATCCATCCTTTTTAACTTCTTCAGTATGAATAGGATTAATCTTTGCTGATATATCACTAAGCTTTAATTCAGGTAATTTTTTAACATCTAAAATGTCATCTCTACGGTTTTGATAAGCAATTAACTCGTTAGTTACTCTTACACATTCCTTAATTTCATCTTGAGTCATATTTTCCCTTAATCTAAGCATTTTTTCATTTAATTCTTTTGCCTTAATTTTACCTAATTCTTTGCTAGGATTCATTGTTACAGCCACATAATGCTTACTTTCAAGAATATATTTTTTAATTAATCCTTCAAAATATCCGCTGTCTAGATTTTCTTTATAAAACTTAAAATACTCACTTGTTTCTAAATATAATTCATACGGGATTTCATAATTAAAACTTTGCATAATACTAAACGCGAAAGCTAATCCTTTAGGCATTCTACCAGTATCCAACTCTTTATTTCTAAATTCATTGATATTAATAGTAGCTAATAAAAGATTACGATCAATTCCTTCATCAGCAATTCTTTCTAATTCTTTAAAAACAGTGTTTATAAATAATTCTTTTTTATCTGGTGATGTTTTATTTAGAAAAATACCAAAAGAAGGATAAATAGACCCATCGTCAATATAAGATTCAATATCTTCTGCTAAATCCATTTCCAATAAAACTTTCTTTAATGGTGAAGCATTAGTTCCCATTAAAGCTTCATTAAGTAAAGAAAAAGCCATGATATTTCTTACGCTTTTCGCATGTTCTAAACAAAACGCTAAAGAAATGTATGTGTTATTTTCTTCTTCCTCGATATCATTAATAACATATTCTCTAACTACGTTAGTATCAATCACAGGTGTAGGTAAAGATATTGTAATCTTTTCCTCACTATTTTCAAACTTAGACAAATACTCACTATCTATATATTCTAATTTTTTAAGTAAATCCATATCTCCATACAAATAAATAACACCATTAGATGGATGATAATGTTTATGATAAAACTTCTTATAATATTCGTAGGTCAATTCTGGAATAAATAGGGGATCTCCACCAGAATTATATTCATAACAAGTTCCTTTATATAAAACTTGATTTGTATATTCAGATAATTGGCTTAAAGGATTACTCATAGCTCCTTGCATCTCGTTATATACAATCCCTTTATATGATGGAATACTTTCTTCGTCTAACATCTCATAATGCCATCCTTCTTGTAAAAAAGGTTTTTCGTCTGTAATTGATAAAGGTGCGAAAACTGCGTCTAAATATACACTCATTAAATTATGAAAATCTTTATCATTTTGACTTGCTACTGGATAAATTGTACAATCACTAGCTGTCATTGCATTTAAAAATGAAGCCATTGATCCTTTCAATAAATTAACAAATGGTTCTTTTACGGGATACTTTTTAGATCCGCACAAAACAGAATGTTCAATAATATGACATACCCCTGTAGAATCTTCCGGCAATGTTCTAAATCCAATTGAAAAACATTTATTTGTATCATCATTGGCCAAATATACTAAACTAGCTCCACTACCTTCATGCTTAAATTCATATAATATTGAATCAATTTCTTTAATTTCTTTTACATTTAACAACTTAAACCCATGATAAATTTCATTAATATTCATAAAAAACCTCCAAAAAACATTAATTAATATTATTATACCCTATTTTCAAAAACAAAAACAAAAAATAGGATATTTTCTATCCTATAATTGCCAATTTATTTCAGTTTCGTCATTATTTCTTAATATTTCATTTATTTTTGAAAAATGTCCACACCCAAAAAATCCATGATAAGCAGAAAGAGGTGAAGGATGAGGGGCAGTTAAGACTACATGATTTGAATTATCAATTAATTTTTGTTTATTTTTTGCGTTATTTCCCCAAAAAACAAAAATAATTCTTTCTTCTCTTTTGTTTAGTTTCTCTACTATTTTATCTGTAAAATATTCCCATCCTTTTCCTTTATGAGAATTTGCTTCATGCGCTCTAACTGTCAAAACATTATTTAATAACAAAACACCTTGCTTAGCCCAACTAGTTAAATTTCCACTACCACTCATTTTAATTTTTAAATCCGATTCAATTTCTTTATATATGTTTTTAAGTGAAGGAGGAAGTTTAACACCTTCTAAAACTGAAAAAGCAAGTCCATGAGCCTGATTAGGTTCATGATATGGATCTTGCCCAATAATTACAACCTTAACATCTTGATAGCTTGTTAATTTTAATGCAGTATAAATATTTTCTTTAGTCGGATAAATAACGTTTCTTTGATATTCATCTAATAAAAATTGTTCTAATTTTAAATAGTTTTCAGATTCAAATACATCTTTTAACACATTATCCCAATCATTACCAATCATAAATATATCACCATTCCACAACATTTTTAACTTTATATTATTATACATCAGAAAAAAATAAAAAAAAAGAACTGATATCAAACCAGTTCATTAATATTCAAGTGGGGCGACTAACGCGATTCGAACGCGCGAATGCCGGAGCCACAATCCGGAGTGTTAGGCCTCTTCACCATAGTCGCCATCTTTGCTATTTCAATAGCACTATTTATTATATCAATAATTTGGAAATTGTAAATACCTTTTTTAATAAAAAATAAGTAAAAATAATTATTTTTGGGTAACTAAGTAAAGGTTGCCATCTAATTTAGGCAACCTTCACCTATAACACCAATTAGCTAATTTGAGAAGCTAATAATATTTTTAATTCTTTAGCACATATAGCTTTTACAACATCATTATCATATACCTCAACTACATCATGTTGAGTTATTCCATAAAGGGCATAACTTGGTAATGACAAGAATAATTCACTGAAAATCTTACTTGTAATTGCAGATTCTGTAATATTTTTAATAAGTTCATCAGAAGTATATCCTTTTGAAGCAGCAGCTGTAAAGTATTGTGAAATCGAACTAATGTCATTCATGTCAGAAATATCATCTAAACTATTAATTCCCATCATATCTAAAACTTCAATAGCTTCTTTTATTTGACTAGTATGAACATAAATATATGTATTATCAGTTCCATAATTACCTTCACCGATCTTCTTAACTACTTCTATATCTGCATAACTTTCATTTCCACTCCAATAATTATAAACTACAACACTTGCGCCAGATTGAGTTTGATTAATTAGTTTATCAGAAATAATATAATGTAGGATTGAAGAACTTAATACAACATCAATATTATCAGCTAATTTAGTTAAAGATACATTTTCAACATCAGAACTTTCAATACCGCTTGCGAATGTCATTCCTAAAGATGTTAATCCCTTTAATAATGCTTCAACTTCTTCGACAACTAAGATATTATCAGTTAAAAATCTATTTCCGCTTTGATCGTACATTAATTCACCACTATAACTATAGTATGGAACATTAGTAAATTCATTTAATCTTGTAGAAAGAGTCATTGCGATGCTATCAGAAAGATATGCGACATCTAATTTAGTTTGACCTGCTAAACCATGTTTTGTATTTGTATCTAATAACATATCTAATTTATCATTTATAGAAATTGAAATTGTATTTCCTGTTGCAGTTATCTCTAATTCATCAACACAAATTAATAAACGATATAATTCACAGTTTTGATAATCATCGCCAACAGGATACCAAGCACTTGAATTTCTATTAACAGAACCATCACTTTTTAAATAAGCATTTGTAAATTTAATTGCTGAATCATTTCCATCACCAGCAATCTTATCAACTGTAGTGATATTTAAGATATTTGATAAAACAATTGTTTGTCTTAATGTTTCACCATTTGTTTCATCTGCTAAAACATCAAATAATTGTTCTGCATTTAAATTATCAAGTTCAAGATTAGATCCGTTTACAAAATCTACTAAGTATTTAATTTCATCTTCAGCAAAATAATTTCCTTCATAAGCTTTATCACGAACTAAGATTACACCACTATCTTTTAAACCTTCTAATTTAACTTTAATAGTTTGTTTAATTACATCAGATAAATATACAACATTAAGTTTTGTTAAATCTTCTTCGCTAGTAACACTATCTTCGCTTAAGCATCCTAATAATGAAGTTACATTATTTTCAAATTGAGGAACACCATTTACTACTTTAACATCTAATTCAACAACAGTATTTAATAAATGAGCTAATTCACAATCTTCCCAATCTTCACTACTTGGATACCATCCTGAGGCTTTTGTATTCACTTTATCACCATCTAGGTATTTTTCAGGAATTTCTAATCCTTCTGCTTCATCAAACTTGCTTACTACTGTGATATTTAAGATGTTAGACTCAACGATAGTTCGTCTTGCTTCTTTACCTTTTTCATTATCTTTAATAATACCAAAGATGCTTTCAGCATTTAAATTATTTCCTTCATCACCTAATGAAATACCAGCTGTTTCAACAAAGTTTACTAATAATAATATTTCATTTGACCATAAAATATCAGTTAAGTTATCCTTTTCATCTAATTGATAAGCTTCAGCACGGATAAAAATTCCTTTTTGGCTAGTAATCTTAACGCTAATTGTCTTAGCGATAATTTCACTTAAGTAAACTACATCTAATTTAACTTTGCCTTCATCATTTTTATCATTTAATGATTTTAATAATGAATCTGTCTCAGGCATTACAATATTATCATTTTCATCAGCTGTAATACCTAATTCTACAACACTATTTAATAAGCGAGCTAATTCACAGTCTTCCCAATCATTTTCTGCATACCATCCTGAGGCTTCTGTGTTCACTTTATCACCATCTAGGTATTTTTTAGGAATTTCTAATCCATCTGCTTCATCAAACTTGCTTACTACTGTAATATTTAAAATATTTGATTCAACGATTGTTTGTCTAACAGTTACGTCACTTAATGATTCAAATACTTTACCTACACTAATTCCATCTTCGATTGAAATGCCAGATTTATTAATGAATTTTACTAATGAGAATACTTCAACTTCTTTTAATATACCATCTGTATTTTTATATGCTTCATTACGAACCATAATTCCTTCTTGACTTGTAATCTTAACACTAATTGTATTTGCGAAGATTTCGCTTGAATAAATTACTGATAATTTACTATCATCTCCATCATTATATAATGACTTTAACAATTCATTTGTACTTGGGATATTAATACTATCATTTTCAGCTGTGATACCTAATTCAACTACACTATTTAATAAGCGAGCTAATTCACAGTCTTGCCAATCATTTTCTGCATACCATCCTGAGGCTTCTGTGTTCACTTTATCACCATCT
>CAZSIA010000002.1:29484-37050 GCA_964606905.1 uncultured Anaeroplasmataceae bacterium
TTTCGCTTGAATAAATTACTGATAATTTACTATCATCTCCATCATTATATAATGAATTCAACAATTCGTCTGTACTTGGAATTTCAATACTATCATTTTCAGCTGTTATACCTAACTCAACTATACTACTCAACAATTTTCCTAATTCACATTCATCCCAGTTAACATTTTCATTGGGATACCACGCTGCTTTATATGGGTCAGCAACACCTTCAGTCTTGAATGTATCCGGAATACTAATTCCGTCGGTTTTTACTAACGTATCTACAATAGTAATATTTAAGATATTTGATTCTGTAATTAATTGACGTGTTTCTTCATCTTCTAAACTTTCAATAATCTTTCCAGTTTCAATTTCGCTTCCTTCTTCAAAACTAATATCAATCTTATCTAAAATCCTTATTAAATTTTGAATTTCAACTTTAGCGATATTTTTATCACTAGAATTACTTACTTTAAAGTCTTCAGAAACTAAAGCTTCTTCTCTATATAAAATACTTTCTTGTTCAAAAATAATACTACTAATTGTTGTTCTTAAAAGAGCACTACCATAAATAACGTCAACTTTATTTAAGTTATCATTAGGATTAGCAGTAATACTTGCCTCATTCAATTTATTTAAAATGTCTGTTGGATTTTCTGGGAACTTAACGTTTCCATCTACAACTTCTAATTCTAATTCAGCAACACTCGCTAATAATTTACTTACTTCACTTTCTTCCAAATTATCATATGATGAAGCATACCAAACAGGGTGATTTATATTTGTTACTAGCGTTTTATTTTCATCTAATATTTGATATTCACGAGGAACAACAACTGTATCTACATTAGTTAAAGCATTGACAATAGACGCCGCAAAAATATTTGATGCAGCAATACTATCCCTTACATTGCTTAATTCTAATTTTTCAATAATAGTATCAACACTTATATTTGAAAAATTATTATTTTCTAAAGGAATTTCTAAATTACGAACTACAGCTAATAATTTTTGAATTTCCTCAGCAATAATTTCAATTTCACTTTCTGTTTTTGCATTATCAGGAACAACAATTAAAGCTTCTTCTGCAGTCTCTAGATTCATAATCGCACCACTAATAGTCGCATGTAAAATTAAAGAATCAGTAACTTTATCATCTTTATCCATATAAATAACGGAATTTAATAGATTATTAATTGTTAAGGCAACAACAGTTTCTTCCTCTTCACTAGCTAAAGGGGCTGGCTCACTAGGATTAGCTAAAGCATATTCTCTAGCGTAATATAACACTAAAAGTAACTTAGCAAATTCACCTCGTTTATAATCACCAGACTCATCCATCGCCCAGTTTTTCCAGTTGTCGCTATTTTCATCGCCATCAGTTATTAAACTGTCTGGAACAACTATAGTTAATTCGCCATCTCCACTGCCAAGGTCAGAAACCATAGTACTTAACAACTTCATAATAACTTGTGATTTTGCAAAACAAATTACTTCTTCAAAATTTAATCCATCTAATAATACATCTTCTTTTTCTGGATCATTTTTATCTTCTTCACTTGCTTTATGAATTAACAAACCTAAACCATTAATTAAAGTGTCTTCATCATCTAAATTAATTGCTTTTTCATCTTCACTAAGAATTCTAAATGATTTTAACAACGAGTTAAGTTCACCATATGTTATTACATTTCCATCTTCATCAATTGTATCCATCCATACTACTGAAGGATCATTTACCGCATCCCCAACCATTTCGTTATCTTTTAAAGCAACGATTAATTTTTCTTTAATAACACCTGACAATAGTTTTGATTTACTTGCAGCAACAGTAATAACATCTATATCACTATCTGTAATACTTTCAGGTAAGATATCAGTAATATCTTGACCTTCTTCAAATTTAATATCTTTCAATCCTTCAACTGTTTGAATTTCTTCAATCGCATTAATTAAAGCCTCTAATTCTGTTGGCCATGCATCGAAATTATATCCATAATCAGTCGGATTAAGTTTCACTAAATTTCCATCACTATCTTTAACAGAAGTAATTGAATCAACAACTTCTTGTGAAACTACATCAGCTGCATAAGTTTTTAAAACTGATTCAATAATTGTATCAACTGCAAAATAACAACCATCATCTGTAACACCATCATTATTAAGGTCACCAGTTAATAAACTAAGGTTATAAATTCCACCTTCATATTTATTTTTATCTGAGTTATATGTACCTAGCAATGCTGTCTTAACATCATCAGTAGGAATTGCATATAAAAGTTCAAAAATATCAATTTCTTCAATATTACCCATAAATAAAGGCAAAAGACTAGTTACATTCAAACCAGATGAAACAATTTCATGTAAATCAGCTCTTAAGTTTACTTTATTATAATTTTCTAAATTTTTCTTAATCAAATCTAACGAATCATTTAAAGTAGATAAAGTTCCATCTTCTTGCACTATTTCAAACTCAGCAATCTTAGACTTAACAAAAACTAAACCTACTTGACTAAATAAATCTGATTCAAATACAGTATCAACTAAACTTAATAAATTTTCTTTGAATACATCAGATGTTTCTTCATTATTAACTAACTCTATCAAGTATTCCATTTGATAAGAAATACCAGTTTCACTGTTTACCTCAGTATTTAATAAAGCATCAAGATCTAAATCTAATTCAACCACTTTTTCATAGATAACACCAAGATTAGCTAATTCAGTACCCCAATTTATATTATCGAAATTTAATTGTGTTGGAGAAATACCGACTTCAGCAATCATATCACCATAATTAGCTAAAGCAAAACCAATACCTACTGGGAATAAAACTTTTGTAATTGTCTCAATTTGACCAAACTCAGTAAAGATATCTTTTACTATATCTTTATCAAGTTTTAAATATAAATCAACATTAGATAATGTACTAAAATCAAATTTTCCCTCATCTGAAACAATCGGAAGTAATTTAATAGCTTTAAAAGCCACCTTAACTATTTTAGCTACATCCTTTAAAACATTTACTTCTTTAATTAATTCAATAGTTTCAGCATCAAAAAGATCATCAATTGCTTCTTCACCTGTTGATATTTTGCCCTCATAAATAGCCTCAGCAATACCAACGATTGCAAGAGGAGTTAAATCTTTTAAAAGCACTGACCCATTGATATATTCTTCAACCATTACATCAAGCGCCTCATTTAAAATTTCAGGAGAAATATCAAGAGTACCATCTTTAATAGTAATCGCATTAGTTTCTAACACATTTTCAATCAATCCTACTAATAGAGTCAATTCCTCACGAACACTTATTCTAGCAAGTTCGCCTTTAATAGCTTCATCTGTAGATAAATAAGCGAAGACTTCTTCAACCCTACCTTCAGCTTGTGGAAGGGTATTGAAAGAAGAATTTAAATATAAATCAGCATAATAAAGGTCAATCGGAGTTCCATTAATTTTAATCATATCAAAGAAAACACCAACACCTGTACTTCTAGATTGTTTAATTCCTTTGTAAACAGCGTTAATATCAAAACCAATAGATTCACTTAAAGTGTCTAAGATTTCAACATCTTCAACTTCTTCATTTTGTGTAATACCACCTGAAAGGATAAAGTAAGCACTAGAAACAAAAGAAACCACTAAAATGGACCAGACAACACCTCGTAAAGCTCCAACAAACATGCCCATAAAACGATGTGCTCTATAGTCTCCACCTTCGGCAATAATGTGCCTTTTTACTTTTCCTTCACGGTAGAATAATAAGTAGAATAAATATAAAACAATTCTAATCACAAATGGTAAAAAGATTAAACAAATAATACCAAAGACTAGACTAACTCCTAAACCAACAACGGCAAGAATAATTTGTCTTAAATACTCACTTTCAACCAAAGAAGCAAAATCTGGTAAATAACTATTAACTAAAATACCAACCACATCATAAAGTGAATTAGCTTCAGCAAATTCTGGACTTAAAGATGCTAAAATACTATTTAATTCATCAGAAAGTACGATTTTTGTAGCTTGAAAATAAACTACCAACCCAATAGCTAATGAAATTATATAGTGGATTAATAGAACAACTGATTTTCTACACCCCCTAATTAAACCTCTTAACATACATAAAAATATAAGTAAGACAGTTAAAATAGTTGGTAGAAATTTTACTAATAAAGTAATTGTATCGCTTGACATACACCCATTTCTCCTTTTTGTTAAATATTTCTTGCAATTTAAAATTCGATATGATATACTAATTTATGCGCTAGGGGCATGGTGTCAATGGTAGCACACGGGTCTCCAACACCTTTGGTGTGGGTTCGAATCCTACTGCCCCTGCCATTTTTTTTACACTAAAAGTATCAACCTAATTTCCATCTACCATTTTATACTATAAAATGTGGAAAATTTTGAATATTTTGTGAATTTTAACCTTTATGTAAAATTTCAACCTCGTATTCATATATATTTAAAGACTCAGTATTTAGATAATTATAAAACACTATCAAATATAAACCATTTTGATTAGTAGTGTAAAAATCTAAATATTTTTTTATTTCTAAAACAAGTTTTTCCTCAAATTTATCTCGTGTACCATCACCAAAAACCGTAATATTTTCATAAGAAATTGAAAAAACAAATTTATTATTTTTCTTATATTTATTAACACGATAATTAGTTATCCGGTAAATATCATTACCATCGTGAAAAAGTAAAGAATTTTTATCATAAAGATATAACATACCCTTAAATTCACTATTACGATAAAGTGTTACCGGACTTCCATAACATAAAAAACCATCAACTTCTATTGTAATGTTATCACCCCAAGCATCATTAATTAATATTAAAGGAACATGTAAGTATCTTCCTTTCTCATAATAATCATTTGCAAAATCTAAAAAATGAAGTTTTTCTATCCCAAAATCTTTATATTTTAATAAATCAGGTGAGCTTAAAATACTGTACTGATAACTTATTTGCTCAGGATTTTTAAATTTATAAATTTCTTCAATTTCAGAAATTGTCGCGAAAACATAAAAATTATATGAAATAAAGCGAACGCTCTTGATAAATGAAAGAAAGTCAACAATATACTTACTATTAAAACATTCCTCTGAAAAAATAACCGTTTTAACATGTAAAAAATTAAGAGGCGAAAGAAGACTTTGTTTAGCCTCATTAAAAGCCTCATAAACACTGTCAGCTTTAATTTTAACATATTGAGCTTTTTTCTCTTTATCTTCACTATTTCTACTAATGTCAGTGAGAGGATTAGATAAAAAATAACTTACTAATTTATCATCCTTTATTTCAAAACCAATTGAAGAAATATAAACACTAGCGTTAATATTTGTATTACAGCTACACAATAACCCGCATAATAACACCATAGCAAATAAATAAATTTTACGCATTTTTATCCTCCTTCATTGTTTCATCTGTTAACGACAAAGATGTATTTCTTTTAACCCTATTTTTATTCGCTCTTGCTTTAAAAAAATCAACAAATCCCTTAAAATCAAAAGGAATAAATGGATGCAAGAAATGTTCATCAAGAAAACTTTGTTTTGAGAAATGAATAGCGAAAACAATCAAACATAAACTTACACCATAAAATCCAAAAAAGAGTCCAGATAAAAGAAAAACTAATCTTACAACAGAAATTCCAAATACAAACAAAATATTATTAGTAACAACAAAAGTAGCTAAAAAGCATAAAGCTGTAATCGTAATAACGACTACTCCTACCATCCCACTATCAATTAGATTTTGACCAATAATCAAACCACCTATTAAAACAATTGTTGAAGATAAAGTTTTTTCACTGGAGCGAAACCCAACAAAATAATATAACTCAAACAAAAATAAAACAAAAGCTATCTCAATAAAAATTGGAAATATCGCCCCTTTTTGAGTTACAGAAAACGTTGATAATAAAGGTAGAGATAATACATCAATTTGAAAAGTTAAGACACTTAAAAATAAACCAAGAAAAACAGTAGATAGAAAAAAACATAATAAAACAATTATTCTTTGTAAAACTCTAGTAGTTTTATTAACAACATAATCAACACGTTCTTCCATTAAATCAGACAAACTTGTAGGTGTCACCAAAACAGTAGGAATTCTATCTATAACAATAATAAATTCTCCATCCAATAATTTTGTAACTGCTAAATCAGGAAGACCAATATAATTTACAATAGGAAAAATATAACGACTCGATAAATGTGGAATAATATCGTTGATTGTTATTAAGGCATCAATATCAATACTATTTAATTTTTTACTTATTTCCTCTTTTTTTTCTTTATTATGAATATCTTCTATATATACTAAACCAACCCATGTCTTACTTCTTCTACCAATTTTAAATTCTTCAATCATAAAATTACTATTTTTAACTCTTGAACGTAAAAGACTAATATTATCTTTATAATTTTCGGTAAAACCATCGCGCGAACCAATAATATTTTGTGGTTCAGCATTTGAATCACCAGTATCTCTTCTTAACGCTTTTGAAATATCAAGCAAATAAAACTTATCTCTTTTATGGTCATAAATCAACATTAAACCATTAAAAATAATTTGGTATACATCCTTTTCCGCAACATCAACTTCTCTAGCTAAACCAGTTAATATTTCAGAAGCGGATAAGTGTGGATTTTTTAAAAGTTGGGGCAAGAAATCACGACTAAAATCAGTTATATTGCACATTTGTTCTTGAAAGAAAATTGTAATTTCAATCTCAGTATTTTCACTAATAATCACATCAACATCTTTTGAAAGTTTTTCTTTTAAATCTAGAAAAAAAAGCTTATTAGAAACGGACTTCATAATTTAAGCTCCTATTAACAATGATAAAAATATAACTTACACCTAACAACACAGTTGATATTAAGACTGATACAATTGCAAAAGTAGGAATGCTAGTGTAATAAATAACCATAGATACAATAAATGTTAAAACTATAAAAATTAAAATATTATAAAACAAATCACTTTTTATCTTAAATCCATCTTTAATATTTCGAAGTGAATACCCAGCCTTATAACAACCGACAACTGGAATAACATACAAGAAAAATAAACCTAAATTTCCAATATAATTAATGGTATCTTGAATAAAAAGGGTAAAGAATCCTAAAAACTCATTATTCAATAAATAACTATGTCCTGTTATAACGATGATATTGACCAACTCTAAAGCCATAAAAGTTAACATTATAAAAATCGGAATACTTAATTTCCATTTACTCATTTTACCCTTTATCTTAACTCCTGATAAAATAGACGAAATTGAATCTAAAACAAAATATGAAAGTAGTAAAAAAGAAAAACCGTCAAACTCATAAAACG
Source organism: uncultured Anaeroplasmataceae bacterium (assembly GCA_964606905.1). GTDB lineage: Bacteria > Bacillota_I > Bacilli_A > Acholeplasmatales > Anaeroplasmataceae > CAZSIA01. The sequence continues at coordinate 36,836 of CAZSIA010000002.1, forward strand.
GCCTAAGTAAAGTAAAATCTTTTACATCATTCGCTAAAAAAACAGGAACAATTATCAATAATATAGCTACTATAAATAAAAAAGACGAACTATTGAAAATAACTTCTATTTTACTATTAGAAATATAAATTGTTACTAAAATAGCAGTTATAATAAACAACATAATATTATAATCATAAAAAAACATTCTTCCAATTGTATAACTAACAATTACT
>CAZSIA010000003.1:0-32226 GCA_964606905.1 uncultured Anaeroplasmataceae bacterium
AGACAAACTGTTCCAAATCTTGCGCGCAAAGTATTTGCGCTGAATCAAATAAGTTGTGAAATACTTTGCATCATAAAGGTTTTTAGCTATTAATAATAAAATAAAAGCAATCATAGTTGATTGATTTTACAGTTGATGCAAACTGTATACAATGATGTGGTACAAGTAAACATATCTATTATTTTGCAGTTAAAATCGATTTTATTTAGTAGTTTTTGTTACGATCTAGATGTCTGATTGTAGTTTTAATACTACAATGAATCTAGAAAGATATTTTTATGTTATAGCTAATATAACGTTTAAATGATATTAAAGAAGAAAATAGAATTAAGAAGATTTTGAAGGCTATTTCCTTAGTTGTTTATAGCGACTTATAAAACAAATAAAGTAGAAGAATTTAAAGAATTATTGTTTATATGTATAATAAAAAATCCTTTTAGAATGGCTTATCTAAAAGGATTTGTTGTTTTTTACTTTTTGTTTTTAATATATTCTAAAACTTCGTTTTCATATGGGATACTTTGTTGTGCGCCTTCTTTTAAACAAGTTAAAGAAGAAGCAATTGATGCATAATTTAATGCTTCAATTTCACTAATTCCTTTAGCTAATTGACTCGCGAATACTCCAACATAAGTATCTCCTGCTGCAGTAGTGTCTACAGCGTTAATTTTATTTGGTTTAATACTATTGATTTGATTTTCTTTAACTAATAAAGAACCTTTGCTTCCTAAAGTGATGATTAAGTTTTTAACACCTAATACTTTATATATTTCATTAATTTTCGCTTCATCGCTTGGATAAAGTCCTGATAAAATTTCACATTCAGTTTCATTTAAGATTAGATAGTCAATATAATTATAGATATCTTTATCTAACACCTTAGCTGGTGCTGGATTGAAGATTGTAACCATATTTTTTTCTTTAGCCTTTTTTAAACCGTAAAGAACTGCGTCTAAATTGTTTTCTAATTGTGTGATGAAAATATCATCTTGTTTTGCATGTGCTAATGCTTCGTCGATTTGATTTAAACTAACTTTATGGTTTGCACCACCATCTAAAATGATTCTATTGTCATTATTGTGAATAATTATCATTGCTACACCAGTTGCAACATTTGATAGTTTGTATAAAAATTTACTATCAACATTATAATTAGTTAAATTGGTAATTAAATCTTTTCCGAAAATATCATTACCAACATTTCCAATTAAATAAGTAGAAACATTTTGTTTAGCGGCCGCAACAGCTTGGTTTGCTCCTTTTCCTCCACCGTTTAAGAAGAAGTTGCTTCCTGTTAATGTTTCACCTTCTTGTGGTATATATGGAGTGGTAATAACCATATCCATATTAATACTTCCTAATACATATATTTTTTTCATTATTATCGCCTCGTATATTATTATATATTATTTAAAAGATAATTTGTATAATTTACACATAAATTCTTTCTACAGAAATAGAATTATCCAAATTTATTGTGTATAAATTTCCGCCCATCATATTTCTACGATAGTAAGTAGTTCTTCCTGTTTTTAAACTGTAACAAAATAAGATATCTTGATATTTTATTATTAAGTTATTTACATGATCATGTCCGAAAGCAAATGCTTTTGTACTTTTTAAATTAACTGCTTTTTCAAATAAATTATTATTAGTAGTTTGTAATGATAACTCTTCATGAATTACTCCGCTTCCTATTTCTGGGTTAGCTACATAAGCGTCATAAGCGTTTTGTAATTCTTTAATTGGAATATGGAAAAATAACATACTGTCGATTACTTTACCATATGTAGACGTGTTTGAATTAATAACTTGTTCATACCAATTGATTTGTGCCTCTTCAAAACCTTCAAGTTTGCTTTCCATAAACATTAGAGAAAATACAACATCATTACCTCTTTTAATATTGTAATAATAGTTTCCGTTATATCCAGTGATATCTCCGGTTTTAAATAAACTATATTTATAACTTTCATATAATTCATTTTGTCTTTCGATTGGAACATTTATTTCATAGTCATGATTCCCATAAACAAGTGCCCATGGAAGTTCAAATGAATCCATAAAGGATGCGTATTTTTTTAAAAGACGTTCATCAGAGTCTGATGTTAAGTTATCTCCTGTTAGAACTATCATATCTGGTTTTGCTTTTTTTATTGTTGTTTTAACGATATCGAAGGCATAACCTGCAAATAAAAAATTACTAATTTGAATGTCGGATAATTGCAATATTTTTATTTCTTTATTTTCTTTTAAAGTTAGCAAATTATTTTCCTTATCTACTATTAAATTACTACTATATGTTTTAGTATTAACGAGCGAGAAAGGAACATATATAAAGAAACCTAATCCTAAACTGATAACTATTAGTAATAGTGCAATAAATATTTTCTTTTTCAAATATAACAACTCCTAAAAATTTATTTATTTTTTCTTTTCCTTTTTCTCTTTGCTTCGTTTGTCGTTAATAATTTTCATGTGTTCTTCATTGATTAATTCAACACCATTTTCTATGGCCCATGCAACGCAGCCTTTTAATACTAGTGGTAAGAATACTCTTGGAACAGCTAGTAAAGTTTGTAGTGCTTCATCAGTGAATTTAATTTTATCATGAACTCTATCAGCGGCATATCTAACGCTTGTTAAAGAAGCTTCTCTAGGTTGAAGAAGTTCTGCACGCATTCTAGTTTTTTTGTGATACCAGAAATTTTTGCTATCTCTATATCCGTAGTCTACAGGTAAATTAGGGAAGTCGCAGGATCTTACTCCGTTGATGATTGCATCACTATATTTTTTCTTCATTAATATACGATCAACTCTTAAAATGAAGTGTGCTCCAAATTTACTTGTAATACCATTGAAATCGTGATATGGTCCTTCATAACCATTTAATTCTCCGGGTAAATCACCTTCGGCTCCGTCTAATTCTCTAACCCAACTACATTCAATAACTTGAATTGCTTCAGACAAAACTTGTGGACGAACATCTTCAGGATTTTCTTCTTCGATTTGACTTTTTTCTAATTTAAAATTACATTTTGGCATTTTTTCTTGTGGAGTATCTCCAGGCCAAGAAAGTTTAACTGCTTCATGGAAATATTTCTTTTCATCAGTAATAAAGTTTAATGCGCATTTACCGTTACGTAAAATGTTTTGTGCAGTGTTTGATGAATTTCTGCAACAAAGTAACATCGCATAAAATCCTTTACCTGCCACGTAATAAGGTTGAACTAATGAATAAGGACCAAGATTTGTTGAACCGTCTTCGCATAGTGTAGAAATGATTACAGTTGGCATTGGAAAGAATAATGATGTTTGATAAAAGTTATCTACAACACGTAAGTTTTCAAAACTACTCATCTATATAAATCTCCTTTAATTATTATTTAATTAATGGCATCCCCAAGTGGAATCGAACCACCAACTAGCCCTTAGGAGGGGCTTGTTATATCCATTTAACTATGAGGACATACCATATGTATTATATCACTTATTTTCTTTTTGGATTAAAAAATTTAAAACTAAATTAATAGGATAATATAATAACGATTATAATCAATTATGTTTTTCTTTTTTAAGTTAATTAATTCTCTTGATAAAGAAGGCCTTGGGATATTTAAGAGTTGGGCTAATTTTTCTTTACTTTTAATGGGTATTTTATTTGTTTTTAATCTTTTTTTCTCTGTATCTAAATAAAATAAAATTCTTTCTTCTATACTCTTATGACTTAATAGTTTTAATCTGTTTCTTAAGTCTGTACTTTTTTTAGCTATTAGTGATAAGAAGTTTAATAAGAAGGTTTGTTCTTTAAACATTTCTAAAAGAAGTTCTTTTGAAATAAATAAAACCTCTGTTTCTTTGCTGGTTATTCCATCCCCTAAATATAATGTTTTATTAGAAAATAATAAAGTATCACCAAATAAATCATAGTGATTTAAAATGTTTATAACATATTCTTTATCCATGGTTGTTAAAGTGGAAATAACAAGTTGTCCTTTTAAGATTATTCCTAAGTGCCTACATTCTTCTCCTTCATGAAAAAGAAGTGAATTTGCCGGGTATTTTTTTACTTGAAATCTATTTTCGTATTTTTTTAAATTTACGTTTTGAAATAGCGGATGATTATACATAAAAACACTCACTTTCTGTAACAAATGTTACGACATTTATATTTTATCACGTATATAATAAGAATGCAAAAAGAAAAGAGGATGGTATTTATATGAAAAAAATATTAAGTGTTTTATGTTTGTTAATTGTATCTATTGTTTTAGCTTCATGTGGTGAAGGAAATGAAACGACAAATAAAGAACTTCCAACTACTGAGATTTCTGGTGAGGTAAGTATTATTACTCCAGCTGGGACTCCATATCTAGCAATTGGTGGTTTACTAGCAAATGAAAAAATTAAAATCGATTTATCTAATGGAGCTGATGGTGTTAAGGCAGCTTTAACAAGTGGGTCTCATGATATTATTGTTGCCCCTGTTAATTTGGGTACACAATTATATAATTCAGGTAATTCGAAATATCAAATGTCACATATTATTACAACTAATAATGCGTATATCGTTACAAGAAATGAGAACAAATTAGATAGTATTAATGATTTAGAAGGAGAAAGTGTATTAGCTTTTGGTAAAGCTGCGTCTTTAGGAATTCCTGGTAGTGTATTAAAAGAAGTTTATACTAAAAACGGATTAGATATATCAAATGTTAAGTATGAATACTCAAGTAGTGCTGAAGTTTATACTGCATTTATTTCAAATGTAACTGATAGTAAATATGCTTTAATGAGTGAACCAGAAATTTCAAAATTAGTATTAAATGAAAAAATCGATGTTAAAACATTAGATTTAACAAGTGTTTTAGGATCAACATATGCTCAAGCATGTGTATACGTAAATCCATTAAGTACAAATGTTGATGATATTAATAAAGTATTAAATTTAATTAGTGAAATGGTTGAATATTTAAATGAAAATCCGGAAACATATGCAGATACAGTTTTAGAATTAGATAGTAAAAAATTTGGTGCAATGGGTAAAGATGTTATTGTTAGAAGTATTCCACTTACAAACATTGTATTTAAAGAAGCTAAATCTAACAAAACTGACGTTGAAACTATTTTAAATATTTTAGGAGTAGCTCTTCCAAAAGATGAGTTCTATCGTTAAGGATAAAAAAACCTATTATGTTTTGGGAATATTGTTTATCTTTGTTTTATGGATTTTAGGTAATGCTTATTTCCAAAATGATTATATCGTTCCGAGCCTAGAGAAAACATTCTCATCACTTTTTAAATTATTAAGCGAAGCAGATACATATTTTATTTTAGGTAATACATTATTAAGATTAGTTATAGCAATTGGTGCATGCTTTATATTAGGAGTATTTCTAGCTGGATTATCTAAGATGAGTTATCAATTTAAAGCTTTTATTAAACCTGGTATGGTTTTGATGAAAACTTTGCCGATTGCTGTTTTGATAATCTTGTTGATTGTTATGTTTAGTTCAAATGCTCTTTATTATATTGTAGGAGTAGTTATTTTGCCAATAATTTATGAAGCGACTATTAATGGATTGGATTCTATTGATAAAAACATTGTTGATGAAGTAAAAATGTTATCAGAAACAAATTTTACTATTATTAAAAATATCTATTTACCTTTAACTGCTCCATATGTTTTAACATCGTTAATTCAATCTTTTGGATTAGGACTTAAGGTGTTAGTTATGGCTGAGTTTATTTCAAATACTAATAATTCTATTGGCTTTGAAATAATACTTTATAAAGACTATTATAATGAGATGAGTTATGTATACGCATGGAGTATTATTTTAATTGTCTTTGTACTTAGTGTTGATCTATTAATTAATTATATTTATAAGAAGAGAAGCCTTGTTTAATACAAGGTTTTTTTATTGATAAATTTAAGAGGAAATGATATAATATAAACAGATAAAATATTATCTAAAATCATTATTTTTTTATAAAAATAGATAAAATATTATCTATAAACAAGGAGATGGTTTGATTGAATTATTTACAATTAGAAACGATAGATGAAATTTTAATTAACTTAGCTTTAAGAGTTAAGAATATTCGTAAAAGAAGAAAGATTACTCAAGATGATATTTCGAAAATGAGTGGTGTTAGCTTGGGCTCAGTAAAAAGATTTGAAACTACTGGGCAAATTTCTTTATATTCACTTACCAAAATAGCTGTTGCATTAGGTTTGGTTGAAGAGATAAAAAGCTTATTTACTGATGTTATATATCTTAGTATTGATGAGGTTTTAAATGAAAACTATTAAATTATATGTGAAATGTGATGATAAATTAGTTGGGACACTTGCCTTAACACAAGATAACAAAGTTGCTTTTCAATATTCTAAAGAATGGTTGAGTAGCGGTTTTTCTTTAAACCCATTTTCACTTCCGTTAAGAAATGAAGTGTTTGTTCCTAAGAAAAATTATTTTAATGGTTTGTTTGGTGTTTTCGCAGATTCATTACCAGATAGTTGGGGAAATCTTTTATTAGATAGAATGTTAAGAACGCACGGTATTCCTCTTGATGAAATAAAAGTATTAGATAGGCTTGCTTTAATAGGTAGTAATGGAATGGGAAAGCTAACTTATGAGCCAGTAAGAGAAATGAATTTTAATATTTCTCGTTTAACTTTGGATGAATTAAGTGTAGAATGCAAAAAAATGCTAGTTTCTAAAACAAGTGATAATATCGATGAGTTATATCAGTTAGGTGGATCAAGTGGTGGAGCAAGACCTAAAGTTTTATTAAAAATAGATGATATATATTGGATTGTTAAATTTTCAAATAGTATTGATAGAGAAGATGCAGGTATTATGGAGTATGAATATTTTCAATGTGCTAAGGCATGTGGAATAAATGTTCCTAGAACAAGACTTTTTGAATCGAAATTATCATCTGGATTTTTTGGGGTTGAGCGATTTGACATAAAAGATGAAAGAAGAATTCATATGGTTACTGTTGCAGGACTATTGGAATTAGATTATGAGAGTCCTTCATTGGATTATATAGAATTAATTAAACTTACAAAAATCCTTACAAATGATATAGATGCATATGAAATGTATAGAAGAATGTGTTTTAACGTGTTTTCACATAATTTGGATGATCATAGTAAAAATTTCTCATTTATATATGACGAAGAAAATAAAATTTGGAGATTATCACCAGCTTACGATTTAACATATAGTAATACATATTTTAATGAACATACAACAAGTGTGAATGGTAAAGGTTTTAATATCGACGATAATGATTTGATTACTGTTGGTATTAAAAATAATTTAAATATAAAAAAATGTAAAGAAATTATAAATGAAGTTAAAGAATGTGTTTTGAAAATGTTAGCAAAATATGTAAATAATTAAGCCGTACAATTTAATTTTGTACGGTTTTTTCTTCATGACAATATTTAAATATTGAAATAAGATTTTTATGTGGTATACTTAAATCGGTAAAAAAATACTGATTTAGGTGGTGAGCTATATGAAAGGGAAGAATGTTTCGAAAAATCAACTTAGAAGATTACCTATTTATCTAACATATTTAAAGAGTAAATGTAATGAAGGGGTTTTGTATATTTCATCTCCTCAGATAGCTTTGGGATTAGGACTTTCTGAAGAACAAGTTAGGAAAGATTTAGCTTTAGTAAGTAGATCTAATGGTAAACCAAAAACAGGTAGAAATATTAGTGTATTAATTTCCGATATTGAAGAATATTTAGGTTATAAAAATACTAATAACGCTATTTTAGTTGGAGCTGGTCATTTAGGAAGTGCACTTTTTACTTATCAAGGGTTTGCTAAATATGGATTAGATATTATTGCAGCTTTTGATAATAATCCGGAAAAAATAGGAACAACTGTTTTAGGAAAGCATATATATTCATTAGATAGTATCGAAGAAGTATGTAAAGAGTTAGAAGTAGCAATTGGAATAATTACTGTTCCTGCGGAGGCTGCTCAAGAAGTTTGTAATAGATTAGTTAGTATTGGTGTTAAAGCAATTTGGAATTTTGCACCAATAACTTTAGAAGTAGACAGTGATGTTATTATACAAAATGAAAATATGGCTTCTAGTTTAGCTGTACTTTCTAGTAAACTTAAAAAATGTTAGGAGAATTATCATGAGTGAAATAAATGTAATAGAAATGATTGATGAGTTAGTAGTTAAAGCTAATATAGCTTTAGAAGAATTTAAGGAATTAAATCAAGAGCAAGTAGACTATATTGTAGCTAAATGTAGTGTTGCAGGCTTAGATCATCACGGCATGTTAGCTATGGCAGCTATTAATGAAACAGGTCGTGGTGTTTTTGAAGATAAGGCAACTAAGAATTTATTTACATGTGAATATGTAGTTAATAATATGCGTTATATCAAAACTGCAGGAATAATTAGTGAAAATCCAGTTACTGGAATTGTTGAGATCGCTGATCCTGTTGGAGTTGTCTGTGGTATTACTCCAGTTACAAATCCAACATCAACAGTAATGTTTAAAGCCTTAATTTGTTTAAAAACAAGAAATCCTATTGTTTTTGCTTTTCATCCTAGCGCTCAAAAATGTTCAAAACTCGCTGCTGAAATTATTAAGGAAGCTGCGGTAGCTGCAGGTGCTCCTAAAGATTGTATACAGTGGATTGAATATCCATCTATGCAAGCAACAAGTGCACTTATGGCTCATGAAGGAGTTGCTACAATTTTAGCTACTGGTGGTAATTCGATGGTTAAGGCAGCTTACTCATGTGGCAAACCTGCATTAGGCGTAGGAGCTGGAAATGTTCCTGCATATATTGAAAAAACTGCAAAAATAAAGCAAGCAGTAAATGATATTGTGTTAAGTAAAACGTTTGATAATGGTATGATTTGTGCATCAGAACAAGCGGTTATTGTTGATAAAGAAATTTTTGAAGAAGTTAAAAATGAATTTCTTCGTTATGGAGTATATTTTGCAACATTAGAAGAAAAGAAAATATTAGAGTCTTTTATGTTTGGTGGTATATGCGATGCACAACATTGTAGTGCTTCACTTAATCCTAAAGTAGTAGGTCAATCAGCAAATTGGATTGCTAAAGAGGCGGGATTAAATATTCCTGAAGGTACAAGTATTATTGCTGTAATGTGCGATAGTGTTGGTCCACAAGAACCATTAACTAGAGAAAAATTATCACCAGTTTTAGCCTTTTTAATTTCTGATAGTACTGAAGACGGAATTAATAAAGCTTGTCAAATGGTGGAATTTAATGGTTTAGGTCATAGTGCCGCAATTCACACTGAAGATAAAAAAATTAGTGAAGAATTTGGCGAAAGAGTAAAAGCAATTCGTGTAATTTGGAATTCACCATCAACATTTGGTGGAATTGGTAATATTTACAACTCATTCCTACCATCGCTTACTTTAGGATGCGGTTCTTATGGTAGAAATAGTGTTGGTGGTAATATTAGTGCGGTTAATTTATTAAATATAAAACAAATAGGAAAGAGAAGAAATAATATGCAATGGTTTAAAGTCCCTTCAAAGATTTACTTTGAACGTAACTCAATTGAATATTTAAAAGATATGCGTGAAATATCTAAAGCGTTTATTGTTACAGATAGAAGTATGGTTGATTTAGGGTATGTAAACCGTGTTACTGATCAATTAAATCTTCGTCTGAATAAGGTTCAAATTCAACTATTCTGTGATGTTGAACCAGATCCAGATATAACAACAGTTAAACAAGGGTTAAAATTAATGGAATCATTCCAACCTGATGTAATTATTGCTTTAGGTGGAGGTTCCCCTATGGATGCAGCAAAAGCTATGTGGTTATTCTATGAACATCCAGAAGTTAACTTTGATGATTTAAAACAAAAATTTATTGATATTCGTAAACGTGCGTTTAAATATCCTGAACTTGGTAAGAAGAGTAAATTGGTTTGTATTCCGACTACATCTGGTACAGGAAGCGAAGTAACTCCGTTTGCGGTAATTAGTAATAAGGCTGAGGGAAGAAAATATCCGCTTGCGGATTATTCTTTAACACCAACTGCTGCAATTTGTGACCCTGAATTTACTACAACTCTACCTGCCGGTGTGACAGCTGATACAGGAATGGATGTATTAACGCATGCAATTGAAGCATATGTAAGTATTTTAGCAAGTGATTTTACAGATGGTTTAGCACTTCAAGCAATTCAAATGGTATTTGAATACTTACCTCGTGCTGTAAAAAATGGTAGACACGATTTAGAAGCGAGAGAAAAAATGCATAATGCTTCAACTTTAGCGGGTATGGCATTTGCTAATGCATTCTTAGGTATTAATCATTCTTTAGCTCATACAATCGGTGGAGAATTCCATGTACCTCATGGTAGAGCTAATGCGATTTTATTACCTCATGTTATTAGATATAATGGTGAGGTTCCTCAAAAATTAAGTATTTGGCCAAAGTATGATTATTATAAAGCAAATTTAAAATATCAAAAAATTGCGATGACTTTAGGACTAGCTGCATCTACTCCAGCTGAAGGTGTTGAATCTTTAGCGGTAGCTGTTAGTAACTTAGGTAAAGAAGTAGGAATTGATATGAATTTTGCTTCTTGCGGAATTAGCGAAGAAGAATGGATGAGTAGACTAAATGAAGTTGCTTTAATTGCTTTTGAAGATCAATGTTCTCCTGCTAATCCTAGACTTCCTCTTGTAAAAGATATGGAAGAAATTTTAAAGAAAGCTTATAAAGGTAGCTAGTTTATGAAAAAGATTTTTTTCGTTTATAACAGTAGTAAAGAAAATGCATTTAGTACTGTTAATGAAGTTTTATCATTTTTAAAAAGTAAAGATTTAGAAATTTTTGTTGAATGTGGAAAATTACAAGATGAATACAATTTACAAATGATAAGCGAAGAAAATTTAAATAAATGTGATTTGGCAGTTATTTTAGGCGGAGATGGAACAATACTTAAATTTGCGAAAGAATATGGATTATATCAAATTCCAATACTAGGAATAAATATTGGCAGAGTTGGAGCTTTAGCTAGTGCTAATCCAAATAATTATCAAGAATTAATTGAAAAATATTTGAATGGTGATTTTTATATTACAAAAAATTTAACATTAAAATGTGTAGTTAAATATCAATCAGAAAAAGTAGAAGAAACTATTATTTATAATGAGGTTGTTATTCATCGAGGTGCGTTTTTACAAATGTTACCTATAGAAGTAGCTATTAATAATACAAAATTCGACCATATTTATGCGGATGGAATTATTGTAGCTACACCAACCGGTTCTAGTGCTTATAATTTTAGTGCAGGGGGACCTCTTTTATCACATGATAGTAATTGTTATGTTATCACACCAGTTTGTTCACAAACAAGAGATTTTTCTAGTTTAGTAGTAAGTAAGGATGAAATAGTATGTTTAAAAGTTAAACAAGCTACAACAGAGGTTTACTTAAGTGTTGATGGTGGTAAATTATTACCACTTTCAAATGGTGATATTGTAGAAGTATCTAAAGCAGATACTACTTTAAATATTGTTAATTTCTATAGACAATATTCAATTTATGAAACAGTATATAAAGTAATGTCCTCAAATAAAAGAGAGGATGATTAATGATGTATAAAATCCTTAAAAAAGAAATTTTAAATCCTACAGTTACATTAATGGAAGTTTATGCTCCTTATGTAGCGAGGAAATGTGAAGCTGGACAATTTATTATCTTACGCGTTAGTGATGGTGGCGAAAGAATACCTTTAACGATTGCGGACTATAACAAGGAAAACGGCACAGTTACGATAATTTTTCAAATAGTTGGTGCTACAACTATGAAGTTAAATTCACTTAATGAAGGACAGTTTATTACTGATTTTGTAGGACCTTTAGGGAAACCTACAGAAACTAAAGGTTTAAAAAAGGTTTGTGTTATCGGTGGAGGAGTTGGTTGTGCAATTGCCTATCCAGTAGCTAAAAAATTACATAATGAGAAGGCTATTGTTCATTCTATTATTGGATTTAGAAATAAAGATTTAGTTATATTAGAAAATGATTTTAGAAGTGTATCTGATCGATTATTGTTAATGACTGATGATGGGTCTGTGGGTGAAAAAGGTTTTGTAACTAATGCTTTAGAAGAATTGTTGTTATCTAATAGTTATGATGAAGTGATTGCGATTGGACCACTTGTGATGATGAAGAATGTGGTTAATGTAACAAAACCAAAAAATATTAAAACAGTTGTTTCAATGAATCCGATTATGATTGATGGGACAGGAATGTGCGGTGGATGTCGTTTAACTGTTGGCGGTAAGATGAAGTTTGCATGTGTTGATGGTCCTGAGTTTGATGGGTTTGAAGTTGATTTTGACGAGGCTATTCTTCGTAGTAGAACTTATAAGAAGTTTGAAGAAGAAGCTTGTAATCTCTTTAAGAAGGAGGTTATGTAGATGGCTTTTAATATGAGGGAAAAGAAAAATGAAATGCCTCATCAAGATCCAATGGTTAGGAATAAAAATTTCAGTGAAGTAGCTTTGGGATATACAAGCGAGATGGCGATTGATGAAGCTAAAAGATGTCTAGCTTGTAAAAATCCAAAATGTATGAGCGGATGTCCTGTAAAGATTAATATTCCCGCTTTTATTAGTAAAGTGGCTTCAGGTGAATTTGAAGAGGCTTATCAAATTATTTATCAAAGTAGTAGTTTACCAGCAATTTGTGGTAGAGTTTGCCCTCAGGAGTCACAATGTGAAAAAGAATGTGTTAGAGGTATTAAACATGAGAGTGTAGCTATTGGCCGATTAGAAAGATTTGTGGCTGATTGGCATAATGAAAATGTTACTGAAGAAGTTGTTATTCCTGAAAGAAATGGTTTTAAAGTGGCAGTAGTTGGAAGTGGTCCGGCAGGTCTTACTTGTGCTTCTGATTTAGCTAAACTTGGGTATGATGTAACAATATTTGAAGCTTTACATGTGGCTGGTGGAGTTTTAGTTTATGGTATACCTGAATTTCGTTTACCTAAAAAAATTGTAGAAAAAGAAATTGAAAATTTAAAAAAACTTGGTGTTAAGATTGAAACAAATATAGTTATTGGAAGAACTATTTCTATTGATGAATTATTAGCAAATTATGGCTTTAATGCGATATTTATTGGAAGTGGAGCAGGATTACCTAAGTTTATGAAAATTCCTGGTGAAAACTTAATTGGTGTTTATTCAGCAAATGAGTTTTTAACGCGAGTTAATTTGATGAAAGCTTATGAGAAATTTAGTGAAACTCCAATTAAGAAAAATAAAGATGTAGCTGTTGTTGGTGGCGGAAATGTTGCGATGGATGCTGCTAGATGTGCATTAAGATTAGGTGCGGATAATGTGTATATTATTTACCGAAGAGGGATGGAAGAATTACCTGCTCGCAAGGAAGAAGTATTACATGCGATTGAAGAAGGTATTATCTTTAAAACGTTGACTAATCCAGTTGAAATCCTTGGTGATAATGAAGGAGTAGTTAACAAAATTAAATGTATTAATATGGAATTAGGCGAACCAGATGCATCTGGCAGAAGGCGCCCGATTGAAAGTCCTGGAAGTGAGCACGAAATTGACATTGATTGTGTTATCATGTCACTGGGGACAAGTCCTAATCCATTAATTAAGTCTACTACTAGTGGACTTGCTACTGAGGCTTGGGGTGGCATTATTGTTGATAGCGATGGAGCAACAAGTGTAGGTGGAGTATATGCAGGCGGAGATGCTGTAACTGGTGCTGCAACAGTAATCTTAGCTATGGGAGCTGGTAAAACAGCTGCCGCTGGAATCGATAAGTATATTAAAGAAAAATATCAATTTTAAATATAAATTTATAATTTATCTTTAATTTAGAAGTTGTATTTCCAGAAAATATATTGCTATTTTTTATTAAAAATAGTAAAATAAAGCAGAACCATAACAATATTATAAGGAGTGAATTTTATGGCAGTTAAATTAGTTATGACTGATGAGCAAGTCAAAGAGTTTAAGGCGCGTATTAGTGAACACAAGAAAAAACCAGGACCACTAATGCCAACACTACATGATGCTCAAGAGATTTTTGGATGCGTACCACTAGAAGTCCAAAAAATTATTCATGAAGAATTAGGTGAACCAATTGCAAAAATTAACGGTGTAGTAACTTTTTATGCACGTTTTTCAATTGAACCTAAAGGAAAACATATCATTGGTGTATGTCTAGGTACAGCATGTTATGTTAGAGGAGCACAAAATATTTTAGATGCATTTAGTGAAATGTTAGGTATTAAAGCTGGTGAAACATCGGAAGATGGTTTATACACTTTAGAAGCAACTAGATGTATCGGTGCATGTGGTCTAGCACCAGTATTTACAATTGATGGTAAAGTTTATGGTGGAGCAGAACCAACAATGGCTCGCCAAGCTTTAAAAGCATTAATGGAAAGTGAAAAATAGGAGGTAATTTAAAATGATGACTTTAGAACAATTAAAAAAGATTCGTGAACAATATGCTCCTGTTGTAGCTTTAAGACATCAAGGAGCTGACGCTACAGGTTGTCCTTACAAACGCGAAGTAGTAGTTTGTGGTGGGACAGGTTGTATGTCTAGTGATTCTCAAGAAATTAAAAATGAATTTGACAGATTAGTTAAAGAACACAACTTAGAAAAAGATGTTTTAGTTTACCAATCAGGTTGCTTTGGTCTTTGTGAAAAAGGACCAGTAGTTGTAGTATTCCCAGAAGCTACATTCTATTCTCATGTAAAACCTGCCGATGTAGAAGCCATCGTTACTGAACATTTAGTTGGTGGAAATGTTTATTTAAAGAAAGCTTATACAGAAAAAGGTGAAGTAAAAGGATTCAATGAAATGACATTCTATGCTAAACAACATCGTATGGCACTTAGAAATTGTGGTTTCATCAACCCTTATGATATTAATGAATATATCGCTTGCGATGGTTACTTCGCATTACACAAAGTATTAACTTCAATGACTAAAGACGAAGTAGTTCAAACTATTATCGACTCTGGTTTACGTGGACGTGGTGGGGCAGGATTCCCAACAGGATTAAAATGGAAATTCACAAATGTTCCAGCTAACGAAGGAAAACAAAAATATGTAATTTGTAACGCTGACGAAGGAGATCCAGGAGCATTCATGGACCGTTCTATTTTAGAAGGTGACCCACATGCAATTATCGAAGCAATGGAAATTGCTGGTTTCGCTATTAGCGCTACTCAAGGTTATGTATATGTTCGTGCTGAATATCCATTGGCAGTAGAAAGATTACAATCTGCGATTGATGAAGCATATAAATTAGGTTTATTAGGTAAAAATGTTTTAGGTACTGATTTCTCATTCGATTTAGAAATTCGTTTAGGTGCGGGTGCATTCGTTTGTGGTGAAGAAACTGCATTAATGGCTTCTATCGAAGGTGAACGTGGTATGCCAAGAAATAAACCTCCATTCCCAGCTGTATGTGGTTTATGGAAACAACCATCTTGTATCAACAACGTTGAAACATTAGCGAACGTTGGACAAATTATTCTTCATGGACCAGAATGGTTCAAATCATTCGGTACTGAAAAGAGTAAAGGTACAAAAGTATTCGCATTGGGTGGAAAAATCAATAATACTGGTTTAATTGAAGTACCTATGGGAATTACTTTAAGAGAAGTTATTTATGATATCGGTGGTGGATGTCCAAATGGTAAAGCATTCAAAGCAGTTCAAACTGGTGGTCCATCAGGAGGATGCTTAACAGCTAATGAATTAGATACACCAATCGATTATGATAACTTAGTGGCAGCAGGATCAATGATGGGTTCTGGTGGTATGATTGTTATGGACGAAGATAACTGTATGGTAGACGTAGCTCGTTTTTATTTAGACTTTACAGTTGATGAATCATGTGGTAAATGTTCTCCATGTCGTGAAGGAACTAAGAGAATGTTAGAAATATTAGACAAGATTTGCGAAGGTGAAGGAACATTAGCTGATTTAGATGAATTAGAAGAATTAGCAAACTCAATTAAAGATAGTGCATTATGTGGTTTAGGACAAACTGCACCAAACCCAGTATTATCTACATTAAAGAACTTCCGTGAAGAATATGTGGCTCACGTTGTTGACAAAAAATGTCCAGCAGGAGTTTGTAAGGCATTAATCAATTTCTATATTACAGAAAAATGTATCGGTTGTGGAAAATGTGCTAGAAACTGTCCAGTTGGAGCGATTAGTCCGACAAAAGAAGTGGCTAAAGAATTACCAAACGGAAATAAATTATATAAACATTCAATTGACATCGATAAATGTATTAAATGTGGTGCATGTATCTTAGCTTGTCCAGTTAAATGTATCATTAAGAAGTAGGAGGGAACGAGAAATGGCTGAAATGATTAAAGTTACAGTAGATGGTAAAACAGTTGAAGTTGCAAAAGGTTCAACTGTATTAGATGCTGCTTATGCAGCTGGTGTTGATGTTCCTCGTCTATGCTTCTTAAAGAAAATTAACGAAACATCAGCATGTCGATTATGTGTTGTTGAAATTGAAGGTATTAGAACTCTTAAAAACTCTTGTGCTGTAGAAGCTACAGATGGTATGGTAGTTCGTACTAATACTGAACGTGTAAGACAAAGTGTTATTAGCAATTTAAAATTATTAGCTGCTAATCATAAATTTGAATGTTGGAAATGCCCAAGAGAACACAATTGTGAATTCTTAGCGTTATTACGTAGATATCGTGTTGAAAACACAATTGCTGAAGATCCAAAACACACAAGAAAAGCAACAACAGTAAACTTAAGTGATTCATTAGTAATTGATTCTACTAAATGTGTACTATGTGGAAGATGTATTTCAACTTGCGAAAAAGTTGCTGGTACAAGTGTTTTAGACTTTAACTATCGTGGTAGCAAAACTTATGTTGGTACAGCTTTAAATTATCCACTTGAAGAAGCAGGGTGCATTTTCTGTGGTAAATGTATTCAAAACTGTCCAACAGGTGCATTACGTGAAAAAGATGATGTTGAATTAGCTCAATCATATATTGAAAATCCAGAATATTATACAGTAGTTCAAGTTGCTCCTGCAGTAAGAGCTGCTTTAGGTGAAGAATTTGGATTCCCTATGGGAACAAACGTTGAAGGTAAAATGTATGCTGCATTACATCAATTAGGATTTGATGATATTTCAGATGTTAACTTTGCTGCAGACGTAACAATTATGGAAGAAGGAACAGAATTAATTAATCGCTTACAAAATGGTGGAAAATTACCAATGTTTACTTCATGTTCTCCTGGATGGATTCGTTATATCGAAAGATATTATCCTGAATATCTAGAAAACTTATCTAGTTGTAAATCACCTCAACAAATCCAAGGTGCTTTAATTAAGAGTTATTGGGCAGAAAAAATTGGTGTAGCTCCTGAGGCAATCAAAGTTGTATCAGTTATGCCATGTATCGCTAAAAAATATGAAGCTCATCGTCCTGAAATGGAAGTTAATGGGCACAGAGACGTTGACTGTGTATTAACTACACGTGAATTAGCAAGATGGATTAAAGTTAAAGGAATTGACTTTGCTCGTTTAGAAGATTATGTTCCAACTTCTCCAATTGCTCAATATACAGGTGCAGGTGTTATCTTCGGTGTTACTGGTGGTGTAATGGAAGCTGCATTAAGAACTGTATATCATGTTTTAGAAGGTAAAGATTTAGAAAGTTTAGATATTCATCCAGTTCGTGGTGTTGAAGATATTAAAGAAGCTACAGTACATGTTGCAGGTATGGATGTAAATGTAGCAATTGTTCACGGTGGTGTTCATATTCCAACAATTATGAAAATGATTGAAAGTGGAGAAAAACAATATCACTTCATCGAATTCATGGGTTGTACAGGTGGATGTGTAAATGGTGGCGGTCAACCAATCGTTAATGCAAAGGTACAAGATGTTGTTGACGTACGTGTTGAACGCGCAAAAGCAATCTACAATATTGATGCTAACGCTCCTTTACGTCAATCTCATGAAAATCCAGCTGTAATTAAGTTATATGAAGAATATTTAGGAAAACCAAATTCTCATAAAGCTCACGAATTATTACACACTCATTATTCTGAAAAGAAAGTTTATTAATTAAAACTTAACTTAAATAATAAAATGGCTTCACTACAGAGGTGAAGCTATTTTTTTTGACATTTTTTTCAAAATCATAATGGCAAAATTAAAGTGTAAATAAATTTAAGTGAGGTTTGTGTTATGATTGTTGATTATTTTAATTTTTTTCATTTTGCTTTTATTGGCTTAAGTTTATTATCTTATTTATTATTATTTAGATTACTTAAAAATAAAAATAAATTAGTTAAGAAAAGTATTTTATTTATATTTTTATTATTTGGATTATTACTTCATTTTATTAAAATATATTTTCCTCCATATTCAGAAAACGAAACAAGACTTTTTAATGATATATTTTTTATTAATATTTGTGGAGCTAATATATTGATGTTTCCGCTTATATTTTTAACAAAGAGTAATGCTGGAAAAGATTATATGTTTTTTATCGGATTACTAAGTGGAATAATTTCAATTTGTTTACCTATAGAAGTTGTTTTAAAGGGAAGTAAGCAAATAGTTGAAATATTTGATGTGTTTCGTTTTTACATTCAACATTCTATTTTGTGGATTGTTCCCCTGTTAATGGTTACGTTAGGTTTGCATAAAATTAGTTATAAAGCCGTCTTAACCGCTCCTACAGGACTACTATTATTGATGTTATTTATTATGTTAAATCAAGTTTTTCAATATGAATTAGGATTTGTTACTCCACATACTACTGATTTTTTTAAAATTAAATTTAAAAATACTTCATATATATGGGGTCCTGATGATTCAATTGGTTATTTTATTGCTAACTTTACTCCAGATATTTTTAAGAAGGTTCCTGTTGGCCAGTTTGCGGGTGAGACTAAATATTGGCCCTGGTTTTGGTTAATTGTACCAGCTTATATTCTTATTACACCAATTGCTTTTGGTGTTTCATTAATCTTTGATTGGAATAATTTTAAATTTGATGTAATAAATTTATTTAATAATTTCAAACGCCTCTTAAAAATAAAAACAAAAGGAGAATAATAAAATGACATTTTTAGATTGGCTTTTTTCAAATAGGCCTGAAGGATTAGTTTTAAAATCTGAACCTTGGGGATTTTTACATATTGTTGTGTTATTTTTAAGTATTTTAATGATTATACTATTAACTATATTGCTGCGTAAAAAAAGTGAAAAAGTTAAGTATATAGCAATTTTTATAATTGCGATGTTGTTATTATTTTTTGAATTAGCAAGAAGAATTATTAATATAAGTAAAGGAAATGTTTTTGATTTTCATTCTGCGCTTGTTACCTTGCTTCCTCGACCATGGTGCGCTATTAGTTGCTGGATGATTATCGTTAGTGCTTTTGTTAAGAAGAAGTTTTTATATAACTTTGCTTCAATTACAGCATTGTTAAATGCAATTATTTTCTTTGCTTATCCTGATGCTGGATTTAAGAATCATATTGCATTTGAAGAAGTATATTCAATTGCTACACATGTGTTATTATTAAGCGGTTCTATCTTAATGATTACATTAGGTCATACTGATTTTAGATATAATCGTGGAAAAGAAAAAGCATGGCTAGAATTAATTACTTTAGTATCCGTTTTTGGTTATGCATTCTTAGAAATTATTTTTAATATTGAATCTGACCCATTGTATTTTATGCCAGGTAATGGCGTAATTGATGTTATTTCACTTCCTTATCCATTGTATTTAGTTGTATATATTATATTTATTTTTGGTATATGGCCTAATGCATTCTATTTGTTTGGGTTGTTGGTAAATAAATTAAAAACAAAAAATGCTAAATAAAAATGATTTCCATGAACAAAGATGTTCATGGTTTTTATATGTAAAAGTGCAGTTATTTACATAAAATATTAGTAAAAATTGTAAAAAAATTTATTGACAATGATTTTATATGTAATATAATATTAATAGTTAGCGAACGCTAACAACAATGAATCAGGTGAGATTATGAATGTAACAGAAGCAGAAATTGGAAAAGAATATATTATTAAAAGTATAGAAACATCTGATGAAGAATTAGATACTTTTCTATTTTCTTTAGGATGTTATAGCGGAGAACCTATAACTGTTATTTCTCGTCTTAGAGGAGGATTTGTTGTAGCAATAAAAGATGCAAGATATACAATTGATAAAGAATTAGCAGAAGCAATTGTAATCTAAAGCTTTTTTCTTTTTTAAATAATGTTAGCAAACGCTAACAAGTTAGGTTATGGAGGGAATGAAAATGAAAATTGCATTAGCGGGTAATCCGAATAGTGGTAAAACCACAATGTATAATGCACTTACTGGTCGAAATGAAAAGGTAGGTAACTGGGCCGGTGTTACTGTTGAAATGAAAGAATATTCAATTAAAAAGAGTTTTTACGAGGCAGAAGAATTAATTGCGGTAGACTTACCAGGGGCATATTCAATGAGCCCATTTACTTCAGAAGAAAGTATTACAAGTCTATATGTAAGAAAAAAGAATCCAGATGCGATTATTAACATTGTTGATTCAACAAATTTAAGTCGTAGTTTATTCTTCACTACTCAGTTATTAGAATTAGGTATTCCTGTAGTTGTGGCTTTAAATAAAAGTGACATTAACGAAAAGAAAAAGACTGTTATCGATATTGAGTTGTTATCAAAACTTTTAGGTTGTCCTGTAGTTGAAACTGTATCTACAAAAGCAGAAGGTTTAAAAGAATTGGTTGAAAAAGCTGTGAGCATTGTAGGTTATTCTCAAGAAGCTCCTTATAGACAAGGTGATATCGATTTAACTGATAAAAAACAAGTTGAAGAAGACGATAGGAAACGATTTGAATTTGTTAATGAAATTGTAAATAAAGTTGAAACGCGTGAGGTTTTAACAAAAGAAAAGAATTTCCAAGATAAAATTGATGCAGTATTAACTAATAAATGGTTAG
Organism: uncultured Anaeroplasmataceae bacterium; assembly: GCA_964606905.1. GTDB lineage: Bacteria > Bacillota_I > Bacilli_A > Acholeplasmatales > Anaeroplasmataceae > CAZSIA01. Next base: position 21,069 of record CAZSIA010000003.1, read on the forward strand.
GTATTCCAATTTTTGTTGTAGTTATGTTCTTAGTGTTCTGGATTTCACAAGTAGGTCCTGGTGTATGGATTGCTGAAGGTTTAGAAATTGGTGATGTAACAATTCCAGGATTAGTTACTTTACTTGAAATGTTCCAAGAATGGGTTGCAGGATTAGTTACACCAGAAAGTGGAGAAATAACTATTTGGGGTTCTATTTTAGTAGATGGTATTATTGGTGGTGTAATTGCTGTTATTGGATTCTTACCACTAGTTATGGTAATGTATTTCTTAATTGCCTTACTTGAAGATTGTGGATATATGGCACGTGTTAGTGTAGTATTAGATCCAATCTTTAAAAAAGTAGGATTATCTGGTAAATCTGTTATTCCATTTGTAATTGGAACTGGTTGTGCAATTCCTGGTGTTATGGCTTGTCGTACAATACGTAACGAAAGAGAACGTAGAGCTACTGCGATGCTAACTCCTTTTATGCCATGTGGTGCTAAACTACCTGTAATTGCTTTATTTGCTGGAGCTTTCTTCTCTGATAGTGCATGGGTAGGTCCAATCATGTATTTTGTAGGTATTATTCTTATCTTCTTATGTGCTTTACTTGTTAATTTATTAACAGGACACAAAAATAAAAAATCATTCTTTATTATTGAAATGCCTGAATATAAAGTTCCAAGCGTTAAGCGTTCATTTTTATCAATGTGTGAACGTGGATGGAGTTATATTGTAAAAGCAGGTACAATTATTTTAGTATGTAACTTTGTAGTTCATGTGATGCAAACATTTGACTGGGGATTTAATGTTGTAGATGCAAGTGAATCAATTTTACATGATATTGCAACACCATTTGCCTTTGTTATAGCTCCTATTGTAGGTATGGTTGCTTGGCAATTAGCTGCAGCTGCAGTTACAGGATTTATTGCAAAAGAAAATGTTGTTGGTACATTAGCTGTTTGCTTCGTAGGTTTAGAAAACCTAATTGATACTGAAGAATTAGCTCTTATGGAAGGCGCTGGCGCTGAAGTAGCAGCAGTATTTGCAATTACAAAAGTAGCTGCCCTTGCATATTTAATGTTTAACTTATTTACTCCACCATGTTTTGCAGCAATTGGTGCTATGAACGCAGAAATTAAGAGTAAAAAATGGTTATGGGCAGGAATTGGATTACAATTTGCTGTTGGATTTACTGTTGGTTTCTTAGTATTCTTCTTTGGAACAATCTTTACTCCAGGTGCTTCATTAGGAGCAGCATGGATGCCAATTGTTGGTTGGATAATCGTATTGGCGTGCGCGGCTATTATTACACTCCTTATCATCAAAAAACAAAAACAAATAAAAGCCGAATATGCTTTATCTAAATAATAGGTATAAATATGATTCTGACTAATTTAAGCGGAGATATAATTGCAATTTTAGCGATTGTGCTAATTCTAGGCGGTGCAATTTTATATATCGTTAAAGCTAAAAAAAGTGGAGTAAAATGTATAGGGTGTCCTCACAGTAAAGTATGTAAATCAAATCAAAAAAAAAATACGGGATGCAATGGGGAAAGTTGTTCATGTTGTTCTCATAATGATTGTGGTTGTTGTAAAAAAGAACAAAGTGAAGAATAATTATGGTCATGCTTAGGTGAATTAGTTAGTATTTCACCCAGGCTTGGCCTTTTCTTTTTTTGATTTTTCTATTCTAGAAATAAAACTATAAAACGAATCTAAAACGTGATATAATTACTATGTATAAGCGAAGGTGATCAAAATGAAATACTTGATAACTGGCGGAGCTGGATTTATTGGAAGTAATTTTATTAAATATATGATAGGTAAATACCAAAATATTGAAATTGTATGTCTTGATTTATTAACTTACGCGTCTTCAATGGAATCTATTGAAGAATTTATTGGAAAAGATAATTTTAAATTTGTTCATGGAGACATTTGCGACACAGAGTTAGTAGATAAATTATTTAGGGAAGAAAGATTTGATTATGTGGTTAATTTTGCGGCTGAAAGTCATGTTGATAGAAGTTTTGATAATGGTGGGTTATTTATTAGAACAAATGTTTTTGGAACGCAAATTTTGATGGATGCTGCTATCAAATATAAGGTAAAAAGATTTCATCAAATTTCAACAGATGAAGTTTATGGCGAGTTGCCATTAGATAGACCAGATTTATACTTTAATGAATCTTCACCTTTAAAAGCAACAACACCATATAGTAAAAGTAAAGCACTGGCTGATATACTTGTCTTAGATTATTTTAAGAAAGGCAAATTAGATGTGACAATTTCACGTTCGACTAATAATTATGGAATTTATCAACATCCGGAAAAATTAATTCCTAAGGTAGTAAAAATGGCTTTAAATAACGAAAATATCACGCTTTATGGAAATGGATTAAATGTCAGGGATTGGATAAATGTTTATGATCATTGTAGCGCTGTTGATATAATTTTACATAATGGTAAAAGTGGCGAAATTTATAACGTAGGAGCAAATGTTGAAAGAAGTAATTTAGAAATTGTTAATAAAGTTTTGGAAGTTTTGAATATTAAAGATATAAATATTGTTTATACAAAAGGTAGAGTTATTGATGATTTAAGATACGCACTTAATTGTGATAAGATAGTTAGTGAATTAGGTTGGAATGCTATAAGTGATTTTGATCAAAGTTTTATTGATACTGTAAAATGGTATGTTGATAATACTGGTTGGATCGAAAGAATATTAAATAAATAATTTTAAAAGGCTATATTGGTGTTAATGTAGCTTTTTTTTACAAAAAAAAGAGCATTTACGCTCTTTGATAATAGTATTTAAATTGCCCAAGTTCCATCTTTGAAGATTTGTACTTCATTTCCGTCACGAGTTGTAGCTATGATGCTTAAATCAGCTGAACCAATCATAAAGTCTACATGGATAATAGAGTCGTTTAAGTCAAATGCTTTAATTTCTTCTTGGCTCATTGTTTCAAAGCCTTTAATTGTATCTTCAAATCCCATACCGATTGCTAGATGACAACATGCGTTTTCATCAAATAAAGTATTGTAGAATAAAATACCTGTTTCATTAACTGGTGAATTAAATGGAACTAAAGCTACTTCACCTAATTGTTTTGCACCTTCGTCAATTGAGATAAGTTGTTCCAAAATTGCTTTGTGTTTTTCATCTTTTGCAATTACTTCGACAACTTTTCCTTTTTCAAATCTAAATGCGAAATTATCAACTAATGTACCCATTACTGATAAAGGTTTTGTTGAATAAACAATTCCTTCTGCAGTATGACGGTTTGGAGAAATGAAGCATTCTTCAGTTGGCATATTTGGATTGTAGTAAACGCCTGAAACAGTATTAGAACCACCACCCATAAAGATTACACCAGGGATTAATCCTACAGTAAAGTCTGTTCCGTTAGCACTTTTGTATGTTAATTTTTCGATATTTAATTCGTTTAATTTTGTACATTTTTCAAGTAAATAAGCGTTGTGATTCTTCCAGTTTTCTACAGGATCTCCAATCACTCTTGCACATTTTAATATTGCTTCCCATAATTTTGCCACAGCTTCTCTTTTAGATAATTCTGGGAAGATTTTTTTAGCCCATGCTTCGCCAGGTATTGCTGCAATTGTCCATTGGTATTTATTTTCCATTTCTTTTCGGATTGGTTTAATAATTGGACCTTGTGCACGTCTAACTTCCATCACTTTATTTTGATCAATGCTAGACATTGCATCTGGGTCACTTGATTCGATATGAATCATAGCTGGTAATTTTTCTGCACGATATTTTAGTCTTTCAATAATCCAATTAGGTAATTCTTTTAACACTTCAATGCTTGCATATTGATATGTTAATTTACTTATTTCATCACAGTGCCAGTCTACTAATACTTCACTAGCTTTTGCTTTATAAGCTTCTTCAACAACATATTTTGTAAAATATGCATCGTTTACGTGTGAAGAAATTACAACCATTTGTCCTTCTTGCACATTAGCGCCTGTTCTAACGATTAGTCTTGCATATTTTCTCAGATTAGTTTTATTCATAATTTTTAAAGTCCTCCTTGATATATTATGTTTTAAATTAATATATTTTAAGTATACCATGTTTTTGAAAATATAGTTAATAAAGTATTTATTTTTATAAATAAATAAAAAAAGTTTTGATACGCTAATAGGTTTATGATATAATGGTTTCAAGGGAAAGCGTTTACACGTATTTTTCGTTAGGAGGAGATAATATGGAATATAGTACAAACGTAATTCGTAATATTGCCGTTTTGGGACACCAAGGTAGTGGAAAAACTTCTTTGGTAGAATCTTTACTTGCGGCTACAGGCGCTATTGGCGCTAAGGGTTTGGTAGAAAAAGGGAACACGGTTTCTGACTACTTACCTTATGAAATTGAGAAAGGCTGTTCATTTAATACTGCTGTATGTCCTGTTTTTTATAATGGATATAAATTTAATTTTATTGATGTACCTGGTTCAGAAGAACTTTCAACTGAAGTAGAAAATGTATTAAGCGTTGTTAAAGGTGCAATCTTAGTAGTAGATGCTTCTAAAGGTGTAGAAGTAGGTACTTTAAATTGTTTTAGAGCTTTAAAGAAACGTCACATCCCATGTATTATTTATCTAAATAAAATGGATAAAGAAAACATTAAAATTGACAAATTAGTAGAAGATATTAAAGAAAAATTAGGTAAATTTGCTACACTTTTTGCTTATCCTACAGGACATGAAGAAAACTTTGATGGTTTCTGTAATGTTGTAGACTTGAAAGCACGTAAGTATAATGGTAAAGAATGTGTAGATGACGTAATTTATGATGATAAGAAAATTAAAATTATGGAATTACACAATGAAATTATTGAATTAGTTGCTGAAACTAGTGAAGAATTATTAGAAAAATTCTTTGGTGGTGAAGATTTAACTAAAGATGAAATTCATGCTGCATTAAGAAAATCTGTTTTAGATGGAGAAATTGCTCCTATTTTAGTTGGTTCATCAACTAAGAACATTGGTGTTCATACATTACTTGAAATGATGATTGAATATTTACCAAATCCTACTGATTTAAACCCAATGGTTGGTGTTGATCCAAATGGTAATTCAGTAGAAGTATTAACAATTGATGATGAACCTTTCAGTGCATATGTATTCAAAACTATCGTTGACCCATTCTTAGGATCAATTAACATATTTAAAATTTTCTCAGGAAGTATTGCTCCTGGTAAAGAAATCTTAGTTAATGGTCAAGTAGAAAAAGTTAAAGACTTATATTATTTCTGTGGTAAAAAACAAGTTGCTGTAGATAAATTATGTGCAGGTGATATTGGTGCGATTACAAAAATTCCAAGCGTAGCAACTGGTATGACTTTAGCTGATCCAAAACGTCCAGTTGTATTTGATATTTATGAAGTACCTAATCCAGTACAATATATTGGTATTGTAGCTGCTACTAAAAATGATGAAGACAAATTATCAACAGTATTAGCTAAGATTATGGCTGAAGATCCAACAGTTCAATTACAAAGAAATGTTGAAACTTCTCAATTATTATTAGGTGGACGTGGTATGCACCACTTAGACTTTGTATTAGACAAGATTAAACGTGTTTATAAAGTTAATTTAAATACTGAAAAGCAAAAAATCGTTTATCGAGAAACAATTAAGACATCAGGAGAAGCAGTAGGTTCTTATAAGAAACAATCTGGTGGAGCTGGTTTCTATGGTGTAGTAACTATGAAATTTGAACCAACAACAGAGAATTCTTACTTTACTGAAGAAGTATTCGGTGGTGCTGTTCCTAAAAACTACTTCCCAGCTGTAGAAAAAGGATTCTTTGAAGCTTTAGAAAAAGGTCCTCTAGCTGGATATCCTGTTATCAATGTTCATGCTACATTACTTGATGGTAAATATCATGATGTAGACTCAAATGAATTATCATTTAGAATGGCTGCAATTTTAGCGTTTAAAGAAGCTTATGGAAAGTGCAAACCTGTCTTATTAGAACCAATTATGAAAGTTAGAGTAGTTGTGGCTGCTCAATACTTAGGTGATGTAATTAGTGACGTAAGTACTCGTCGTGGTAGAATTAGTGGTATGGAAGGAAATGATGCACTACAAATTGTTGAAGCATTTATTCCAGAAGCTGAAATCATTGAATACTCTATGAACCTTTCAAGTTTGACTCAAGGTAATGGTGTATTTACTCGTGAATTTGCTGGATATGAAGAAGTTCCTTCACATTTAGTTGATAAGATTATTAAGGAAGCTAATTTATAATAATGAATATTAAACTCGGTAATTTAGTGTTGCCGAGTTTAATTTTTGTTAAAAGTAATAAATAAAAAAACATTTATAATTTAAATAATTATAAATATAATTTTTCTTTGTGGTAAAATAGTTTTTGAAAAGAGTTGGTTTTATATGTCAAAGTATGAATTAGATATGACAAGCGGGAATTTATTAAAGAAAATAGTTTTATATACAATTCCAATAATGTTAACTGGGATTTTACAGTTGTTATATAATGCCGCTGATGTTGTTGTAGTAGGACAATTTGCCGGTAAAGAAGCATTGGCCGCAGTTGGTTCAACAGGTTCACTAATAAATTTAATAATAAGTTTATTTATGGGACTTTCAGTTGGCTCTAGTGTATCTTACGCAAGAAGCGTTGGAAAAGGGGATTTAGAAAGAGCTAATAGAGTTGTGCATACCGCAGTTTTAGTTAGTGTAATTTCATCTGTCTTTTTAACTATTATTGGTATTATTTTCGCTAAAGATTTTTTAAAGATGATGGATTCTCCAAATGACGTTATTGATTTAGCTACAGTATATGTTCAAATTTATTTTGGTGGAATATTTTTTAACCTTTTATACAATTTTGCATCAAGTGTTGTTAGAGCTAATGGTGATACAAAAAGGCCTTTATATATTTTAATGATTTCTGGTGTTATAAATGTAATTTTAAATTTAATTTTTGTTATTTGCTTTAAAATGAGCGCTGATGGCGTAGCGTTAGCTACAGTTATTTCTCAAGCGTTTAGTGCAATAGCTGTTATGTATATTTTATTTAAAGAAACAGGACCACTTAATTTCTCTTTTAGTAAACTAAAAATCGATAAAGAAATTTTAAAGGAAATGGTTTTTATTGGATTACCTTCTGGAATTCAATCAGCATTCTTTTCAATATCAAATGTAATCGTTCAAAAGAGTGTTAATGGATTTGGTTCTACAATTATAGCTGGCAATTCAACAGCTTCAAATTTAGAAGGATTTGTGCATATTTCAATGAACTCTGTTTATCAAGCTTCACTTAATTTTACTAGTCAAAATTATGGAGCTAAAAAGACAGATAATATGAAAAAAGTATTAATTTACTCATTAGGATTTGTCGTTGTTATTGGTGGAGTGTTAGGAAGTATATTTTACATTTTAGGGCCTTATTTAGCAAGATTTTATACATCGGATACCGAAGTTATTGGTTATGCTTTAAATCGTATGAGATATGTTTGCTTACTATATTTTTTATGTGGTTTAATGGATGTATTAGTCGGTTTCTTAAGGGGAATTGGTTATTCAATTATCCCAATGATGGTTTCACTTGTCGGAGTTTGTGCATTTAGAATAGCGTGGATTTATACTATATTTAAAGATTTAAAAACATTAGATTCTTTATATATTTCTTATCCTATTTCTTGGACGATAACCGTAATTACTTTGATGCTTTTAATTCTTATATTCTTCCCGAAAGTTAGAAAGAAATTAGAAAAGAAGGAGGCAATTTAATGTACGAAAGAGTAAATTTGTATTATTTATATACTGCTTCTAAAATAAATATTAGAGATTACCGAATTTATGAGAAGATATTATCAAATCGTGAAAAAATTACAAATTTAGGTGAAAGAGAAAAAGGAAGTATTTATTATTTAGTAGATTTATTACTTGTAAACAATTGTTCTTTTGACAGTTTAGATAATTTTTATTATTCATATACTATTCCGCATATTGGAAAAGAATTTGATTTATTAAAAATAAGTAATGAAAAGATTTTAAACATTGAACTTAAAAGCGAAAATGTAGGTTTAGAAAGAATTAAAACTCAACTTTTAACAAATTACAAATATCTTAAATATTTAAATAAGAAGATGTATTTATTTACTTTTGTTTCTGATTCGAAGACATTTTATATGTTGAATGAAGAAAAAGAATTGATGGAAATAGAATTTATACAGTTTTATAAAGTATTCAATAGTTTCTCTAATGATGCTTATGTTGATATTGATGCCTTATTTAAAACGAGTGATTTTTTAGTTTCACCAAATACAGAGCCTTACAAATTTATTAATGGACAATATTTTTTAACAACTCAACAAGATTTTATAAAAGATAGGGTGTTAGAACAAATTAAAAAACATAATATCTTTAAAATTACTGGCGAAGCTGGAACGGGTAAAACATTGCTTTTATTTGATATGGCTAGAAAACTAGCTAAAGATAGTAGTGTTTTAATTATTAATTGTAATAAACCTAATAAAAATCATATTGTAATCGGCAATGAGATTAGTAATTTGACAATTTTAAGTATGGTAGAACTTTTAAATAATGTTATGGTACTTGATAAGTTTGATATTATTTTATTAGATGAAGCACAAAGAATGAATAAAGCGTTATGGAATATTTTAAATGCTAAATTAGATAAAAAAATAATTTTTACTTTAGATCCAAAACAAGTATTAACTAAAGAAGAAATTAAATCTAATTATAGTAGTTTAATAGATGAATTAGCTCCGGTTAAACATCGTTTATCTAATCGAATTAGAATTAATAATAGTATTAAAAATTTCACTTATCGCCTTTTTGATTTATCGCTTAAAAATTATCCGTTAGATTTAACTGATGTAAATATTTGTTTTGCATCTAATATAAATGAGTTAAATAAATATTTGGAAATTTATTCTAATGAATATACATATATAAAAGTGCCAAATGCTAATTATAATAGTCAAGTTATAAATACTGTTGAAATTAGTGATGTTGTTGGTAAAGATTATGAAAATGTGATTATGATTTTAGATAACAATTACTTCTATAAAAATGGGAAATTATCTAGTTATAATTCTATTGAAAACGATTATTTATACCTGAAGATTTTGTATCAAGGATTATCTAGAACTAGAGAAAAAATAACATTAATTATTTATAAAAATAAAGGGTTATTTAAAGAAATTTTAGAAAATACTAAATAAAAAAAGTCGCTTATTCAAGCGGCTTTTCGTAATCTAATATTTCCATTTTTACTTTAACAACTCTATTTGTATCAATTTCTAAGATTGTAAATTTTAAATTGTTGATTATAATTTCATCATTAACAGATGGTAAGATTTCATTATAAAATGTTACAAGTCCTGCAATTGTTGTATATTTTTCATTTTTATAGGTTATTTTTAGGCCTAATTCTTTATTGATATCATGAATTTGAATAGATGCGTCTAAAATATATTCTTTATCATTTATTTTATGTACTCTTGTTAATACTTCGTCATATTCATCGTAGATATTACCAGTTATTTCTTCGATTAAATCTTCTAAAGTAACATATCCGCTTACACTACCTGTTTCATCAATTACAATTGCACTTTGAACTTTTTTACTTTGAAGTTCTCTAAGTAGTGTATTACATTTCATTGTTTCTGTAATGAATACAACTTCTCTTAAGATTCCTCTAATATCTTCAGTTGTATAGTTTGCGTTAAGTTGTAGGAAAATATCTTTTAAATTTAAAATACCTATTACGTTATCCTTATCGTCTTCGTAGATAGGAACGCGTGTATATTGTTCTTGTTTGATTAACTTTTTAAGTTTATTAATTGGAGTATTTATATCTAGCATAAAAACATTTATTCTAGGAGTCATTATATCTTTTACATATAAATTATCAAATGTAAATACTGCTGAAATTAATTCTTGTTCTTTTGAATTAATTGTTCCTGACTCTACTCCACTATTTATCATTGCTTTGATTTCATCTTCAGAAATACTATCGTCATCTTTTTGTCTTAAGCCAAAGATTTTAGCTAATAAATCAGTAGAAGCTGATAGAATAAAAACAATTGGTCTAAAGATTGTTTTAATAATATTTATTGAAAATGCAAATGCCATTGCGACTTTTTCTGGAGCGCGTAAAGCTATTCTTTTAGGGAATAATTCACCAAAGACAAGGGTAAAATATGAAAGTATTAAAGTAATTACTACTAAGGAAATTTCACTTGGCATTCCTATTGCTTCAGCTAAGATATCAGATAGGCTTGATGCGGCTGTAGCACTTGAAAAGAAACCAGCTAAAGTAATACCTACTTGAATTGTAGATAATAATTTTGTCTCGTTTTCTTGTAATTTTTTTACCAATTTTGCTTTTTTATTTCCTTCAGTAATTAATATATCTATTTTTACAGGATTGGCAGAAATAATTGCCATTTCGCTTGCTGCAAAAAAAGCGTTAACTAATAATAATACGATGATGATAATTATCTGGGAGGATAAATCACCTTGTGATGTTGAACTTAAAATCATTTTTTTCTTTTTCTCCTTTTTAAACAAAAAGACCATACTTAGTTTTAGTGTGGTCTTATACTTTTTATATTTTAAGTATGACAATAACCACACAATAATGTCTTATTGTCTAGTAACAATTATATAATATATTTCTCCTTTTAGCAATTATTTTCATTTTGATAGAATAAATACTCTTTGTTTGAGATATATTTAATTGGTGAATCATATGCATAAATTTGTGTTTTTATATTTCTTATTTTTTCTTCTTATTTTTTCGTATTTAAATATTAGAGTGGACGCTAATGAAGATATAAATGTTGTTTTTATTGATCCTGGTCATGGTGGACTTGATGGTGGATGTAGTCATAAAGAATTAGTAGAAAAAGATCTTAATTTAAAGATTGCTTTAAAATTAAAAAAGAATTTAGAAGAAGCTGGTTATCAAGTTTTAATGAGTAGAAGTGCGGATATTCATTTATGTAAGGATAAGTTTAGCAAAAATGAAGATTTAGTTACTAGAATAGAACTTATAAATAATAGTAATGCTGATTTATTTGTATCAATCCATACTAATAGTTTTGTTCAAGAAAAATATTTTGGATCACAAGTT
>CAZSIA010000004.1:0-29906 GCA_964606905.1 uncultured Anaeroplasmataceae bacterium
TCATTTTTCTAATAAATTTTACAACTTTCCTAACTTTAATCACTTTATAACTAATAAAAATCAATGAAAAATTGAAAAATATTAAACAAGATAAAATTGTTAATATAACAAATAATAAATCATTTGTAAATAAATAAAGAATGACACTTACTACAACAAATAGCACTACGAAAAGAATATAAAATAACAAATTTATCTTATATTTTTTTAAATACTTTTCAAGTTGTTTTTCATTGTAAAAAAATGTGTCATTCTTCATTTTACTAAACCGTTATTGAATAAATAATTAACCAATTATAAAATTCAAATCTTTCTTTTTTAATTTCAAATTATTTCGCAATAATATCATTAAAGATTTTATTTAATTCGCTACTTTCAGTAGTACAATAATAATCTTTAACAATAAGTGGTGAATTGAATCCTAAGAAACCAACACTAGCTGCTTCAGTTGCAGATAATGCTCTTAGGTTATCATGTGTAAATACTACTTCATCATTAACAAGCATGAAGAATTGATTTCCATCACGATAAATCGCTAATTTAACGTAATTTCCATTTAAATCTAGCGAACTATTTTTATATGTAATATCCAAAGTTTCTAGTGCTTCAACAGCCCAGTCCCAGTCACCTGATAATCCAACTTTACTTTGAGTAAATCCAACAGCTTTGTTAGAATATTGATTTGCTGCATCTATATAGAAGAACATACAAGATTGTTGATTTCTAACAGCCATACCAATTTTTGGATATTGATCATTAGAATATGATGAGGCTGCAAATGTTCCAATATAACCCTCAGCATAGAACTTAGTTGAAACTACATCTTTAAAATAAACATATGAATCAGCTAATCCTGTTGTAAATACGTATGAATCTTCACTTGTACCATCATGAGTGAAGTCCCAACCATATGTAGCTTGATATAAGTTTGTACCACCTAACACGCTTCCTTCATTAACATAATCATTTAATACAACAGTATTATTATATGTATAAGTATCAAGGAATGCAGTTGATTCTTTATAAGTTGCTTCCTTATTAACATTAGCTAATAATTTAATTTCACTAATTGCAAAGTTATTAAAGTTAATCTTTAGTGTTAACTTTTTAACAGGAATTTCATCAAACTCACAAATTGAAGCCCCACCTGGTTCCATTGCTCGGTTTTTATAAGCATTCCAGTCAAAGTCAAAACCAATAGTACCTAAATCTACTGTTTTTGTGTTTCCTTTACTATCACAAACATACTCAACTAGCGCAGAATCAATTTGAACAAATGATGTATCATAAAAATAACTGTTATAAACCATTATCGCTTTTAAGTTGACTGCATTTTCAAATTCAAATGTAATTGTAGCTGGTCCTGCAAAATGCGTTTCTTTTGCTAAATCAAAATCTCTAAACTTAATAAGATTATCAACTAAATAGTTAGAACTTGAATCTTCACTTAAACCTGTCACTGTTATCTCAGCTTGTTCAGCAACGTTTGCATATCCACTTAATTCAGCTGGAATTGGTTGTAGTGAATAAGTAGGTCCATTTGTATGCATTGTTAATATATCTTCACTATTTTTAACAAATTCTACTTCATCAACAGCTAAAGCACGTCCTCCTTGAATTGTTGAACGGTCATAAAATGTATGATAGGCAATATATAATTGTTCTCCAACTTTTAAGAAACAATGATGTCCAGCACTTGTAATGTGATTCCAAGTAGGGTCTGTTTGTAAAACAGTTCCACCATCTAACGGATCAATTTTTCTAAATCCAGAAAGTGGTCCTTCTGTACTAACAGCCAAACGAACTTGATAATCTGGATCAGTATAACCATAACAAGAATAAGTCATAAAATATGTACCATCTTTATAATACATAAATGGACCTTCATTTAATTTTGGATCGTCTATTTCTTCTACTTCTTCACCATCTTCTAATTCGGCAACAACTTCAGCATAACCAAGTTGTGTAATTTGAGATAATGTTTCATATTTTGGTGTAAACCAGTCTTCCATTTCCATACCAAAAATTTCTTGTGGATATGAATTACCTACCCAGTCATACCATGACCAATATAAATAACGTTTACCAGTTACAGGGTCAATAAAAGGAGATGCATCAATAGCAAATTCACGCATTTCATATCCTGTATTTGCATATTTATCTGCATTTGCAATAAAATCGTAAACAGGTTTATCTGCTTCTAGCATTTCACCATTACCATTTACAAACCCATCAGGAATAGTATATGGTCCCATAACATTTTCACTATAAGCAACACTTAATTTTTTAATTTTATCAGCATATGTAGAATCTTTATCTTCTGCATTATAGAATAAAAAATATAAACCTAATTCATCATCATAGATAATTTCTGGTGCCCAATAATTTGTATATGCCCAAGTATCAAGTGGATCTGGTTCTAATGCAACACCTGTATATTCCCAGTTTGCTAAATCTTTACTTCTCCAACATTGAATACCGCGACATTGTATTAAATCTGATGTCCCAAATGCATAGAAATAACCAGCTCCTTCACCATGTTCAGCATAAATAACTGTTGGGTCAGCAACTTGAAATTCTAATGTATTCATATAAAATAAGTCACGATTAAAGTCATCTTCCGATACTGTTGCATATTTAGCAGATGCTACATTAACAGGTGTATCATCACCATTATCACTTTCACAAGCGGTTAAAGAGAAAATGACCAAAATCGCCAATAATATAGAAATTGTTCTTTTCATTTTTATCTTTCCTTTTTTTGCTTTTTTATAACTTCATTCCTGAAGTAACAATACCCTCTACAAAATATTTTTGAGAGAATAAATAAATAATAATTGTAGGTAACATAGCTACTAATGAACCAGCCATAACAGCAGGAGTTCTACTTGCATATGTTCCCGAGAATGACCTCAATGCAATTTGCAATGTATAATACTCTGGACTTTGTAAATAAATCAATGGTCCAAAATAATCATTATATCCACCAATAAATCCCAATAATCCTTGTGCAAACAAAGCAGGAATAGACAATGGAACAATAATTCTAAAGAAAATACCGAAAAATCCTAAACCATCTAGTTTTGCAGACTCTACCAATTCATTTGGTATACCTGAATAAAATTGCTTCATAAAGAATACACAGGCGGCAGCCCCAAACATACCAGGTATAATAAGTGGTAATGGTGAATCGGTCCAACCAATCGCATCATATATTACATATGTTGGAGTCATCATGATAGTACCAGGAATTAACATAGTAATTAATAATAAACCAAATAAGAAATTTTTTCCTTTGAATCGTAATTTAGCAAACGCAAATGCAGCTATAGCAGATGCAAACAAACCACAAATTGTAGGAGGTAAAACATACATTAATGTATTAATAAAACCTTGAATCATTATTGGAAATTCTTCTAATCCAGGAGTGTATGTAAATACATCAACATATCCTTCAAATGACCATTTTTTTGGCCAAAAATTAAATTCTAATGATACAGTTTCTTGCCAAGATTTAAATGAAGTAATAATAACAATTGAAAATGGAATTAATATAAAAGCAGCATATAATACCAAACCAAAATAAACTAAAAATTTCCCGATAAATGCTTTTGCTTTATATTTATTACTATTATTGATCATAATTTACCCACTTCTTTGAAACTTTAAAATTGATTATTGTTATTATTACAATTAAAATTGCTAAAATCCATGCAGTCGCAGATGCTTGGCCCATCTTAAAATAATTGAATGCATAGCGATATAAATAAAATCCAATAGTAACACCAACGTTATTTGGTCCACCATCAGAAGCTAATACTTGAGTACTAGCAAAAGTTTGTAAAGCTCCGATCAAACCTGTTATTAATAAATAAAATGTTGTCGGAGATACTCCTGGTAAAGTGACATGTCTAAAGCATTGGAATGCATTAGCTCCGTCAATTTTTGCAGCTTCATATAATGAAGGATTGATATTGGTAAGTGCGGCACTATATAAAATAATTTGATAACCACATCCGCCCCAAATACCAATAATGATAACTACAAAGCGGAATAAAGAATCATCTGTTAACCAATGTATTTCTTCTCCTATAATACCATTGACTACACCATAAGTTTCATTAAAAATCCATTTCCACATTAAAACCACTGCCACAATACTACATACATATGGTACGAAGAATATGGTTTTAAAAATCTTCTTACCATGTATCTTTTTTGTCAACAAGAAAGATACAGTTAAACTTATTACAAGACAAACAGGTAATGATATAGCAAAAATCAATGTATTAACTACTGAATCCCAAAAGGCACTATCATTTAATACTGTTATAAAATTTTGAAATCCAACGAATTCCGCAGTTAAAATATCAAAACCTTTAATTTCACAAAAAGCCATATAAAACGCTAAAATCATAGGAATTAAACCAAAAATTACAAACCCCAAGACCGGACCAAGCGACATTACTAAGCCGCTTATTTGCTCGTACGGTTTGAAAGATTTTTTTCTTTTTAATTCAATATAATTATTTACATGTTCGTTTAAAGGTGCTTGTGTTTCTTCAATAAGTGTTTCAACTATAGTTTCTTGTTCTGATAAAAGTTGATCCTTATTATCCATAATTAGCTCCTGTTACTTCCGTTTTGTATATTTTAATAACGTACTATATGTCTTAGCGTATTCAGAACAGTTATAAAATCCTGTTAAAGTTAATTTACCGTTACGAACATCACCATTTAATCTTCCTGCCCATGGGTCTATCCATTCATTATCACTTAAATACCACCAGTCACCTGCGTGTTCATATTGAGCAGCATCAATGAAGATTCTAGAATTATATGGGAATTTTGAAGTTTGTAAGAATATTTCATCATCTAAAGCTAAATGTTTTTGTAATGGAATTGCAAAACCTGTCTTCGATTGAACAGTTTGTCCGTATTCGCCACCAATATATTCAATGAATTTCCATGCAGCATTAGCTACTTCTGTTTTGCTCCAAATTGCAACTCCTACAGAACCAGAATGTCCAGCTTGAATACCATGAACAGTGATATTTCCTTCTTCATCATATTCTTTATACATTGGTAATGGTGCAACATCCCAAACAAAGCCATCTTTACTACTAGCATCACTAGCGTTTTCACCGATTTGTTCACGGAAGTTAGTTACATTCCATCTACCATCAACTAACATTGCAACATTTCCATTAACAAACGCAGCAGTTTTACCAGCATCAGTTCCAATTGAAGATGGATAAGGAGTGATACCATAACCATATAAATCTTCTCCGTCAACTGTGTCAACTAAAGTAGTCGTTTTAGCAGCTAAACGAACGAATTCAGTAAATGCTTCTCTTTGTGATGGTAATTCATTTAATTGACCATTTTCACAAGCAGCTAATACTTCAGGACGAATTTCTTTTATTGAAGTATCCATTACACCAATTTGAGCAGGAACAGGATTTACTAATTTATCAGAATATGAAATAATTTCACCTGGTTGATAAGTATTACCATTAACTGTAAATGGTTCTGCATCATCAGCTACAATATAGTTTTTAGAATCTTCCATTAATGTAAAGTCCCAATATCCGCCAGCATATTCAGCATTATCAGATTCAATATATTGGATACAATCACCACCAACACTCCAACCATAGTTGAACCACCATTCAGTGAAATAACCATAAATGTTTCTAGTACCGTTAGGATCATGATAGTTTTGAATTACGTAAGATAATGAAACAGTTTCTTCCCAGCTCATTTCAACTTGATTGTTAAACCATTTTTTGCCTGCATCATCAACAAAATATCCTTTTTCTTTAACTGTACCAGTTATTCCATATTCAGATTTTGTTTTTCCGCGACTATCAGCACTACCATTATTAAAATCATCTAAATCACTTGCTGCTACACTAATAACATTAACACCAGCTTGATTAAACATTGTTTCATTATAGAAAATTACAGTTGGACCAATATCCTTTGGTACTGCATAATATTTTGCATTTGGACCATCATTAGTCATTGTATCAACGTCAAATCTAAAGCGTGAAACAGCACTTTCCCAAATATCTTCTACAACATATTCACTACTGTTTTCAACAAAGCTAGAGATATCATATAAATATCCTAAATCAGCCATGTTTTTGAATCCAGTTTCAGAAACATAGAAAATATCTGGAGCTTTTTTTCCTTGTAAAACTAAATTTAAAGCATCAGTATAACCATCTGCTTGTTTAACAACTAAGTCAATTTCAATACTTCCATCAAAAGCAGTATTGAATTCTTGCACTAATTGTGTATAAACATCTAATTCTACTTGATCCCCATACATCCAAAAAGTTACAACAGTTTCTTTTGAACCAGGACGAACAATGACATTACCATCGTTATCCAATTCAATATCATCTTGTTTTTCTTTGCCACATGAAACAGAAGAAAACAAAAGAAATGTAAATAATAAAATAATTAATATTTTCTTCATTTTAAAAACTCCTTTCTAAATTCTTTTTTAAAAATTATTATAAATATATCATAATTATAATTTTCTTATTAAATAATTATATTAAATTTAATATACATTATTTAAGTACATTTTTAATCGCTTTAACAATTAAAGCATATCCTTCTTTTGTCGGATGAAGACCATCCGTAAATAAAGCAGTATTTGCTGTAGTAGCATCGCCATCTACAGTACAAAATGCATACTCTACATCAGCATATAATATCCATTCATATCGAGAAGCCATTTCCTTCATTAATTCATTGGTATTGCTGATTTTTGTTTTATAACTAACACGATCAGGGCAATGATTAATTGATAATAATACAACTTTAAAATCATCACCTAACCTTGTTTTTAAATTTACTAACAAGTTTTCAATTGAATCAACAATTTGGCTTGGTGATTTTCCCCACGCTAAATCATTGATACCAATATTATAAATAGCTAATTTAGGGTTTAAAGATACAATTGAATCTTCAAATTCTTCCCAGTGTTCAGCAATTGAACCACCTATTCCGATATTTCCAATGCTTCCAAAATCCATATTAAGATTATAGGCCAAATTAGATAAATCGTTACGATAATTAGTCCAAAGTTCTGTATAAGAGTGTCCAAAGACTAAAGTATCATACTCAGTATGTGTTTCATTTGTAAATGTTATTGAAGTAAATTTAGTTCCGCTTAAATCACTTGCAAAACCAACTCCATCACCAAAGCATTCTAACTCTATAACTTCATATAATGAATTATAAAAAGAACAATATGCTTTACTATTTTCAATTAAAACTTTCATCTTAAAAGGATTATTAGGATTGTATCCAGCCGATACATAATTTGAGTAAAGGATATTAGTTGTATTATTAGTAACTTTGGCAAGTTCAACAACATAATAATTTGAATATGGTTTTATATAGAAATAATAATACCCACTATCACCATAACCAAATACTATACCACCTCGTCCACCATTACTTAAAGTAATATAGGAAGTTATTGAACTATTATCGAGTTCTTTTTCTTTTAAAATACCTAAATTTGAAATACTTACGGCCGTAAAAGTACCACTTGACTCAGCAAAACCACCTTTTAAATTGACAATTGACGAAGATAAATCTAAATCAGTTGTTTCAAAATCGCTAGTTAAAACTAATTGATTATAAGAAGTAAATCCTTCATATCTAGAAACAATAGAATCTTTTAATGAATTTAAATAATCTGTAGACTTTGAAACTTCAATATCATAGAAACTAACTGCAGTACTTTCAGCACCAATTGCTAAGGGACTTGAAAAACTACAATTTAAAAATATTAATACTAAAACATTATTTAAATAAAAGTATACGTGACGATTACTAACAAGTAATTTCCAAGAAACTTCTTCATTTAATGAAATTGAATGTAATGATGTATTTGTGTGATTAGAACCTGCAAAATTATGTCCTAAAGTAAATGTTTTATTTCCATCATTATCCCAAAGTAAAATTCGATTATCAAAGTTAGAACCATCAAAATTAAACTGAATATGACCATTATTTGCACAAGAAGTTATTTTAAGTTTACCACTTGCTAAAAATTCACTTTGAACCATACTTCCGTTTGCATATAGATAATGGTTTGTACTTGCTATAACACTTGAAATTGCAATATTAAAATCATCATTAGTAGAATTATTATTTTCAACAAATTTTACACCACAATCTAACAATGCATCAATATAATAAGAATAATTTCCGATTTTCGGATGTGTTCCATCGCGGAAGAAATCTGAATTAACTAACGGAGGAGTTGTTGTAGTATCAACATAACAATTATTACTAACATCTAAATATGTTAAATAATCTAAATCATCGCTAATTTTCTTTATAGCATTATTGACTATCGTAATTTTCGAATACGATACATCGTCAAATGCCAAATTAAAGTTTGAAACTGAATATGTTCTAGGTTCAATAGCAAACCAATAAAGTTTTGCATTTGGTAATTTGGAATGAATTAAGTCAAATAAATTTGTAATGCGTCCTATAGTCTCATCCGAACTACATTTATCATCATATATATCGTTTGTTCCGATATGAATAATTACCTCACTAGGTGATAACGGAAATAATAAATCTGTCGCTAAAACTGTCCAATCTTGGGCAGTAGATCCACTCACACCATTAATAAATGTATTACCATTTTCAAATGTAGAATAAAATGTTGACCAAAATTCTGTATCAAAGAAAGAATCTCCAATTACAACACTTCCACCTTCAGTTTTATTCCAGTTAGCTTCATAATAAGCTTTTTTCTCATCACGTTTAGTTATTTGCCAAGTTTCTAATCCTTCGTATTCTTCAGCAATTAAAATAAAAGTAGTTTCTAAAAGGGAAGTATACGCTCTAATTTTTATAATTGCTTTAGCGCTAGCAACAAAATATCCATCCAAATAGTTAACTTTTTCACTACTAAAGTCAAAATTAACTTCTTCTTGATATTTTGGATTAGTAAAAATAATGGTAGGAGCTGTTGGCACACCAACTGTCATTGTAATATTGTTAACAATTAACTCTCCGTAATCTTCTTCTAAATTAACTTCATATTTCATAGTTACAGAAAAATCGCTATCTAAATAATTAAGATTATCCCCTACTGCCTTAACACAAATCGCTTGATTATCAAGTAATTGAACACTTAATATGGTTGTAGCTACTTCTTCACCATCATCTATTATAAATATATAAGAAGTAGCCCCTGAAACTGCATCCCAACTTGCAAGTCCGCTAGAACTTATGCTAATGGTAGGGGTTGATAATTTTATCATTTCTTTTTTTTCGTCATTTTGTTCTTGGACACATGAGGAAATACCCAACAAAAGCATTGTTAGAGAAAAAATAAACAATATTTTTTTCATTTTTTCACCTCTTTATATACGAGTGAATGGAAGGATAATTCCAATCCTTCCAAACATACGTATAAATAATAATTAACAGTAAGTATTAAGCATATTAATTTAATTTACCTGATCCACTTACTATTGAAACGTTTTTAATATTAATATCACATATATTTCCGCCAATTCCAACTAACATTTCACCTGAGTATGAAATATCAGTACATACATAAGTTAAATATTTAACTTCTGCACTGTATGGATCGACATTTGATATATAAGTCATTGTAACTGTGATTGTTTTTGCAATCGCATCATATTTGATAGAACCGACAATATTCATATCGTTACTTGCTTCAAAATATTTCTCATACCATGTACCATTATTAATATCTGTATAAGAGGCTTTTCCACCATCAGTCCATGCACCCCAGCCCCACCAGTCTGTTCGAAATGTCCATCCACCGTTAGACCAGTTAGGTGAGAATACTTCTGCAACCATTGAATGACCCCATTCATTTGATGAAGAATTATGTTTAACATTTACGTTAAATGCCACTTCCCATGAAGCTGTACCATCCATTGATAAGTTTACAACAAGTGAATTCCATCCTGTTAATGATTGACTACGTGCGCTATCTAATAAGTTACATTCACTACATCCAGTATCTTCACTCCAATTATCACCATGATTATGTGGGTCTAATGGTAATTGAATTTCTTTATATTCACCACAACCACAATGTGCTTTACCACTACCAGCCACTTGACATGTTGATGCGATTACAACTTCAGGATTTGATTCATCATAAACATGTTCTCCTGTAGATTCGATTACTACAACATCTTTATGATTGCACAATTGGCAATATCTTTCTTTACTTCCATTTTCGCTACAAGTAGCATTTGTAGTAACTGTAAATTCTCCATATTGATGATCAACAACAGGACAATTATCTTCTGGATAATATCTATGAATACCACTTACTAAAATCTTATTAGCATCTAATAATGTAACAGGATCAAATGGGTTTGTACAATACCAACCATCTCCACCAGGATTTGATCCTAATGTAACACCCAATAAATCATTAGCAGTTACGCCTAAATCAGTATAAGAAACAAACATTTCAAATTTGATATCATAATAACCAGTCGAATCATTTTTAACTGGTTCTGAAACGAAGCATGTTGTAACTGTATGTCCATCACCAGTCGAAGCATAGAATTGATAACTATTACCAGCTTTTGGGTTTATAATCATACCAGTTGTATTAATAATTCTCAATTCGACATTATCAGAGCGCCACCAATCAGTAGAAATATGAGGTTCAAGAACTTGATAATCCGCGAAGAAATAAACACCATTATTATCTCTTGTTGCATATAAAGTAATTAATACTTCATTATCTGGCTTATTTACCACTAAACCATTTGCTAAAACTTCAGTAGTCCATAATGCATCATCTTTTGTTCCATCAAAACGATGTTGACGAATTACAGTAAATGTAACTGAATCAGATTTAGTTTCATCATCAACACTTGTAGCTGTAATAGTAACTGTTGTATCAGCATCTACTAATTTAAATGTAACAACGCCGTCAACTACAGTAGCAACTTCTTCATTACTACTTGACCAGTTAACTGATAAAACACTTACATTTGCATTAACTGTTGCTGTTAATGTTACTGAGCTTCCTTCGGCAACATTTATTTCAGTTGCACCGTTAATTTCAACAGACTCTACTTTTGTTGTTGTACCTTTTTCGACAAAAACTGCACCAATAACAACATCTTTTGAAGACATTAAGAATGAAGAACCAGTAATACTTACACCATCAACTGTGAATGATACTAATTCATAACCTTCATTTGGTGTAGCTTCTAATGTAACTTCCTCACCAGCTTTTGCTGATTCGCTACTTATCGCAATACTACCATTTTCGATTTCTTTATTTATAGAGATAGAATATTTACGATCTTGAGGTAAAATTAAACCTTCACTACTTACTAAATATTCGTCACTATTTAAAGCAGAATTTCTAATTGCGTCAATTACAAACCAGTTAAGTTTAATTGTGCTATATTCTGCTGCACCACTTATTAAACACTTAATATTTAATTCATATAAGCCACTTTCACTATTCTTAGTTACTGATGCTACTAATGAAGAAATATCTTTATTATTATGGAACACTTCAAATGCACCATCTAATGTATACATATTTGCAGGTATAGAGAAGAATAATTGTACTCCATTAAGAAGGAATTCAAAGTTAGTATTATCAAACCAACCTGCACTACCTTTAATTGTAGGAAGATTTTCCATACCCACGGTTGCAGTTAAATAAATACCTTCTTCTTTATAAATTGCGCTATAGTTTACAGGAAGAGAAGTACCATTAATAGTTGTAGATACAACTTTTCCGTATTCATTTGTTTCTGCAGATACAATTTTATCTACTGTAGCAGCAATATTAACATCATTTTTATCTTCTGTACAATAATAATCACTAACACTACATCCGTAACCAAAGTTAATTAATCCAATATAAGGATTATTTGTTGTAGGTTGATAATAACTTACTGTTACTAATTTACCATCTGCAAAGAAGAATACTTGATTATTATCAAATACTAATTCTAAAGTAATAGTTTTTGTTACTGTGTTAAATTTAACATCAGAAACTAAAGGAGTCCAGTTATAATATGCATCAGCCACACGGTAAACTGTACCAAAACCATCACCATCAATTGCACTTACATCATTATTGCTAGCATTAGATTTATATGCATCTATATAATAATAAGCACCATTTGATTTATCGTCATAAATTGCCATACCAAATTTCAACCATTGGTCATTTAATAATAATACACTTGTAACTTCTATTTTCGCTTTTGCATACATGAAGTTTGTAGAACTTACGTTGAAGAATAATCTGTTATCTAAAGCATCATGTGTATCTAATGTGACAACACCATTTTCAGTTGCAGTATCGTTTGTTAAATCCCAACCACTTCCATATGTTAAATCATTTTTGTTAACAAATACAAAACCGCTTGTAGGATCATTTTCGATAACAACATTTACAATAACATCTTTTGCTGGCATTTCAAATGATGTACCATTTAATATTTCGCCATCTAAATATACACGTGCTTTATATCCTCTTTCAACTTCTAAATCAATTTCAACAACTTCACCTGCTTCAGCTGAAGAATGGCTAATAGTTGCAGTTCCGTTAGATCCTTCAACAGTAAATGTAACAGCATTTAAATCAACTTCTACAAATACAGCTGAAACTGTAACAGCACCAACAGGCATTACAAAAGTATTTCCATCAATTAATTCACCATTAACTATAAATCCAGCTAAACGATATCCATCTGCTGCAATTGCAGATAAAGTAACAGTAGCATTAGGCTTTGCACTTTCTAAATCTGCTGAAATGCTACCATTTGCAATTGTATCATCAACATTAATTACATAAGATGCATTTTCTGGTGTAACTAAACCTTCAGAAGTAATAATATATGTAGTTGATAAAGCTGGAGTATTTCTTACACCATCAATTACAAACCAATTAAGTCTAATAGTTGAATTTTGTGGTAAATCTGCACAGAATGCATTGAATGTAATATTATATGTTCCATCTTCTAGTTGTTCAATTGATGCACTTAAGTCTGTAACATATCTACCAGCAACCACGTTATATGCATCATAATGAGTATTCATATTTCCTTGAATTGCAAAGTATAATTGTTTATCACCATTAAGCATAAATTCGAAGTTTGTCCAGTTATACCATCCATTATCGTCACCTTGAGATGTTGGTAAAGTAGGTGTATTTAAGACAGCTTTAATATAAGTACCTTCTTCTTTACAAACTGCACTATAATTAACTTTTACTGCAACATGATCTTTTACTGTTGTATTATCAACTAATCCGTATTCTTCAACAACCTTAGAAGCATCAAGAACAGCTACTACATCAGCAATTTCAGTATCAGCACGATCTTCTGTACAATAATAATTTGTTACTGTACAACCAAAACCAAAGTTTTTAATAGCAATACGTAAATCATCACTTATTGGTTGATAATATGAGGCATTAACTAAGTTACCATCAGAATATAAATATACACTACCATTATCATAAACTAACTCTAATGTGATAGATTTAGTTGTTAAATCAAATGTATGTATTGTATCTAAACCATTCCATTTTGTAAAACCATCTCTAATATAGTGTACACCAAAAGTATTTCCATTAATTAAGTCGATATGATTTGCAGCTGTTCCTCCTGCAGCTGCATCTACATAATAGAATACACCTTGATTTACTGATCCATCAAATAAAGCTACACCAAATTTTAACCATTGATCACCTTTTAATAAATAATCAGTTAATTTAATAGTTGCTCTTGCATACATAAATTCTGTACTAGACACATTAAATAATAAGTGATTATCTGCACTATCATGACCTGTTAATTTTACTTCACCGCTTGATGTAGAAGTATCTAAACTAATATCCCAATATTGACCATTTTCAACAAATGATGCAGTGTTTTTGAAATAGTAACCAGGAATAGCATTTTCATTTACACCATATTCATTATCATCAACTAAAACTAAGAATGAGTTAGGATTTGACTCAACTACATCAAATTCAGTAGGAGTTGCGCTTGTTGAAGGTATAATTGAAGATGCAACATTGCTATTAAATAATACAGGACACATTAAAATATTCCCCTTAGCAGTTGCAAATTCTAAATCAAATAAAGAATATGGAACTACAATTTTTAAAGCATATCCACCTAAAACAGAATTATTACTAAATAAAGAAACTTCTATAGAAATATTAGAATCTACTACAGCAGTAAAATTAGTACCATCATGTTTAGAAACATTAACTGTTCCATCAGCTAACACATCTACTAAATAAACACCTTCAATATAAGAATCAGATACTACATTTTCTGAAAAATAGAATCTTAATCCATCGCTCTTTTCAATTCCACCACGAATCAAAATATTAGAATCTTCTACTACTGCAGAAACTTCTAATCCGCCTTCAGTAAACGAAGTAGATATATGAGCAGTTGCATCAATATTACCACTAGATGCAACAAATTCTAAATTTGTTTGTGGAACTGTTAATTCAGAACCTGTAACTTTAAACTCGGCAGTAATGACAACATCTTCATTTGGCATTATAAATGAATTGTTTTCAACTAATACAGAATTAGCTTTCAAAGAACCGTTTACTAATTCATATCCAAAGTTAGGTGTTACAATTAAAGTAACAGTTTCGCCAGTTTTGGCAGATGTAACACTACTAGTAACAGTCCCACCAGTAATATTACCAACACTGATTGAGTGAGTTTCTGGAGTAACTTGACCACCAGGTGTAGGTTCAACATCTTCAGTGTCACAAGCTGATAACATTAATGAGAACGAAAAAATTAATGTTAAAAGCAAAATAAATTTTGACATTTTTTTCATACTTAACCTCCTTATGATTTATAGTCAAAAAATTTTTATCGTTTATGTTTAAACATAAAAAGACAAAATACTACATATGTATTTTAGCATTTTTTGAAATCGTTTTCAATAAAAAAAAAGTAATTATTTTATATAATTAATATTTTTTGTCTTTATTAATATGTTTTTAGTGTGTTAGATAATACGTCCAGATAATTTTGATATTTGTAATCGATGAAGTTAGACACATCAGTAACACATTGTATCCACTGATTATATGTAGTTGGATTTCCCCACCTTATCATCGCATTTAATTTATATTCTTTTATTTCATCTACCATTTGATACAAAACCATATTTGCATTGATTGAACTCAAATTAGAATTTATTAAATCATCAGCTCTTCTAAACAATTTTTCCTTAAAATTATCATTTTCCATTAATTTTACAAAAACATTATATTTAGCATATGAATTTACATGATTTTTATCTAAAAAATTTGTATAATCCATAAATGAAAAATCAGCATCATGAATACAAAACCGCAATCTACCATCTGCATATGGATTAGTAGAATCAATTGTTGTTGTACGCCATACTTTTAGATTATTATAATTTCCTACAAAGTCCCAATTTCCAGCATATGATTGGGCAATAATTACATCTATTAAACTATCTTCATCAACAAATTCTTCAACAAAGGTATTATACACCTCGTCTGATGAGAAATCTTTAGTTAGATATTGATTCATTTTTGTGAAAAATTCTGAATCAGAATCATCACCATCATTAAAAATATATTCACCACGATAATCGTAAATAGCGACTATATCACTATCTAGATTGTAGTGTGTTTCAAAATATTCTTTTTTCATATGCTCGCGAATGTAATAAATACCCCAGTATTCTCCATTTAAATAGGTAATACATGGTCTATATGCTGAAGTTGAAACATTTGTTTGATACATTAAATTATGTAATAAGGCATCATTGAATCCTATAGAACTTTCAAATGTATTTCCACCACTGTGCAAACGTAGTCTATCAAATTCATTCAGTAATTTAGTTCCATCAGAAGTGCGTTTTTCCCCAAAAATATTAAGATTAATAGTTTCTTGTTTTTCATTTAATTCATTTCTTTTGAAATTTAAATTCAATGTTCTAAGCGGATAACCCAAACTCCAATTTCCGCCCAATTTAACTTGGGTATTAATTCGAAGATAATCGCTATCATTAGGGCCAAAATATTCAAACTCTGCTCTTTTTTCATGTTCGACGGCAATATTATTGTATAATCCATCATTACCGAACCATTCCTCATAAGGCATACTAATTGAAATGATAGGGATAGATGCTTTAGAATTATAATATGAAATACTTCTATTATAAACATTTCCTAAACCATCATAATAGGTAAATGTAATTACGTTAATTTGGTCAAAAAGCGGATAGTTACCTGTTTTTTGAATATTATTTATATAGTAATTCGAAACGCAACGATATGGGTCAGATAAAATAGCATTTACACTTGATGTCAACTTATAATCAAGTACACTTTCCGTTTTAATTGGCGCTATCTCAATTGGATTACGATAACGACATTTAGAAACTTTAGTTGGAACACTACAATCAAGTGTATAATACAGAGTTGCTCCAATATTTGCAAACTTAAATTCTAAATCAAATGCTTTTTCATAATAGCCTGGCATCTTATTAATATAAAGACCATCAAGAATTTCATAATATCCTTCAAACTCATCAACTTTAGCAGTCGGAGTAGGAATGACATTTGTAATTTCATTATCTATAGCTACATCTTCACCAACCACTTCCTCCTTCTTTTGACAAGAAGAAATGAATAATAAAAGAATTATTAACAATATCATTTTCCTCATGTGTATTGCCTCACTTCCTTTATCTTTAAATTAAATTACATACTATAATATCCCCAGAAACAATTTCCTTGCTGTTTATTATTAATTCAGTTAAACATAAAATGCGATCTTTACCTGGTTTTGTTCTAGCGTGCAAAAAATAATATAATTTTTCATCTTTAAAAATAACAGATCCATGGCCAGTTGAACAAACATATTCTACTTCCTTAACAATTGGATTTAATGGATATTTTTTAAAAGGTCCTAATGGATTAGTGGAAAAAGCAATTCCTACTGCATAATCACGATCCTCGAAACAATTACATGAATATGTTAATGCAAAATATTCATTTTCATTGATAATTACAGGAAAGGTTGTACTTCCTTCAGACCAGCGTCTATTTTTACGAGCAGCATTATATATCTTATAATCATTTACATGAGCATTTTCCCATTCTTGTGGTTCAAGTTGATAACTAATTAAAGTAATAAATCTATCTCTTCTTCTGCCATCTTCAGATAAAACCTTATATTTATCAGTAATAGTCGGTTCAATTTTTGCTTCTTTATCAAACCACCAGTCAGTATTTAACTCAACACACGCTACATTACTAGATTCAATAAAACGTTTAAATCTACTATCATAACGACAATTCATATAACAACATCTAGAAAAATACATGATTATTCTATTTTCTAAAATCAACAAGTTAGCATCAATACAAGGAATATAATTACCCTTAGTCGCATTTTGTAAGATAGAATCATCTTCTAATTCATAAATTTCATCTGTCAAAGCTTCAATATTTAAATATTCATAGTCAAATGGATAAAAATCCATTGGACGGTTTGACATATTTATAAAAGGCCCTTCAGGAGATTTAGAAATAGCAACACCTATCTTAGCATCCTCTTCATAAAGTGGGTCAATAAAATATTCTTCAGTCAATTCTCTTTTAACTCGAGCACTATAAAATAAATAATAATATTTGTTGTTAGGATTATAATAGCACTCAGGTGCCCAAAACCAATCCCGACCCCAAATATTTTCATGTGTTAAATCTAAAGCAAAATCAACAAATTCCCAATTAATTTTATCCTTAGATTTATGGATTGAAAATGCTTTATTTGGCGCATCATTTGTCGAATAACAATAATAATTTCCGCTTTTTTCATCAAATAAAACAAAAGGATCAGCAGCAATAATTTCGTTTTCTCTTTTCATCAATTTTTCTCCTTTATTTCAAAAACAACATTTTATTAGGATTTAAAAAAAATGTAAGCCCTTTCATCAAAATGACAAAATAAAATGTTATAAAGAAAATAACATTAAATTAAAAATACACAAAAAAATTTTCTCAAATAACAATGGTGTTTTTATTGCATAAAAAAACTTCTTTACTATATTATAGCAAATAATTCGAAATTTGAACATAAAAAAAGTTTTTTTTTATAAAAAAATTGTGTAACAGGTTACGTTTTTTGTAAAAAATTTTTTTAATCAAAATAGAAAAAACATAATTTTAACCTGAAAACAAAAATAAAAGCATGAAATAAATAATCTCATGCTAAATATTATTTAAACTATAAACCTAATGTTTCCTTAAGCATTGGTAAATAGGTTTCATTTCTTTGTTTAATATATTCTAATACTAACTCACTTTCGTTTCTCCAATCAGTATAACTAATTTGATTGCCCCAACGTCTAAATGATTGAACTCGATATCTTAATATTTCGCGCACCATTTTATAAATAACTTCTTCAGCGTTTTCATAACTAAAATTTGTAGCTATAAGTTCTTCAGCTCTTTTATAAAAGCGAATTTTAAATTGTTCATTTTCTAAAAGTTTTCGATAAATGTCAAACTTTACATAAGAATTTTGGTGATTTGGATCTAAGAAATTTTGCGTATCACTAAATGCAAAATCTACATCATGCAAGCAAAATCTAATTTTTCCATCCGCATAAGGATTACTTTCATCTATTGTTACTGTTCTCCAAAACTTTAAGTTATTATAATTGCCAACAAAATCCCAGTTTCCAGCATAAGAGTGTGCAATGAAACAATCGATTAAACTATCAACATCGATATATGTATTAATGAAATTTTCATAAATTTCATCATTTGAAAAATCATTTTTTAAATAATCAGAAATAATTTCAAGGTGCTCCATTGCACCTTCTTCTACACCATCATCAACCGAAACATTTCCTTTTAATTCATAAACAGTAACATTATCTTTATCAACACCATAATTATCTTCAAAATATGTATCACTATAGTGCTCGCGAATAGAATAAATACCCCAATACTCACCATTTAAATAAGTTACACAAGGGCGATAAGCAGTTGTAGAAACATTTGTTCCATACATCAAATTATGTAAAATTGCATCATTAAACCCTGTTCTTTCTTCAAAACAATTTCCACCATTATGCAATCTGAATCTTGTAAGTTTAGTTAAACGTTTCTCGCTATCACCCAAAGTCATTCTTTCGCCAAAAATATGAGCTTCTACTTTTTCATTTTTATTTCCATTTACATCTTTATTAAAATTTAGATTTAAAGTTCTTTGAGGATAACCAAGACTCCAATTACCACCCAGTTTAATTTTACTATTCACGTAAAAATACTCATCATAACTAGAATCAAAATACTCCATATTCACGTAATGACTAATATCTTCTCTTATTTTGTTATAAAATCCATTTTCACCAAACCAGTTATCATAAGGCATACTTAAAGATATAACTGGAATAGTATAATCTGTATTCATATATGTTAATGATCTACTAGATATTTTGCCATTTGAATCAACAAATTTAATCGTTACAACACATTGTTTATCACTTAGAATATAATTTTGTGGTTTTTGGATATTGTTAATATAGTTATAAGATATACATCTACCACCAGTATCATTAGCCAAAATTGCATCAACTGATGTTGTCAATGGATAATCTCTATTTGCTTTTTCACCAAATAAATTAATAGTAATTTTATTTAAATACATTGTAGTTGGATTTGACGAATCTAAAGAGTAATATAATCTACCACCCTTATCTTTAAACTTAAAATTTAAAACGATATTCTCATTATAAACTCCTGGATGATAATTAACATAAACGCCATCTAAAACTTCATAATAACCTTCAAATTCCTTATCCACAACTTCTGTTTGAGGTTGATTAACCTCTGTTTTGTCATTTGTATCACTATTAGTCTTAATATCTTCATTAGGATTATTTGTCGAACAACTAGCTACAAAAAATACAAAAACAAATAACGCCAACAAATATGTTTTCTTCAAAAATGTTCTCATTTTAACTTCTTTCATCTTGAACTTTTTTAAGAAATTTAGGTTCAATTTTAAACTCTCTATTTTCAAATAAAATACCATTTACTTCTTGTTGGACATCAGAAACTTGAGTATAACAATATCCACATGAATATTCTAATGAATGTAGAGCTCTAAACAAACAAGCCAATCTTTCTTTATATTCTTCATCATCTTTAACTCCAATACCATAACCCCAATTATTAGTTCCTTCAGTATTTTTAATATAAGCAGTTCCACCAAATTCAGTAAACATAATAGGTTGTCCGTTATATTTCCATCCATCAGCATAAGCACCTTTATGATGTTCTTCCCAACGAGGAGAAATAACTTTCTCTAGCGTATCATAATAGCTTCTTAATTTTGTTCCATCTTGTTCATAGTGATGAATTGTTAAAATATCAGAAATAGTATGTTCCCATCCATCATTAGTTATAACAAAACGATATGGATCATATTCTTTAGTTACATGGTAGATTAAATTTGCGAAATCTTGCTCAACTAAGCGAGTTTTTATATCATTAACTCCCCATGATTCATTAAGTGGAGTCCATGTAATAATACAAGGATGGTTATAGTGTTGTTTAACAATCTCAATCCATTCAGTTTCAAATCTAGCACGTGATAAAGAAGTGTTATCATACATTGAAGGCATTTCACACCACATTAAATATCCTAAAACATCAGCATAATAAATAAACCTTTCATCCTCGATTTTTTGATGTTTACGACATCCATTAAATCCTAATTCAATCATCTTTGTAATATCTTCATATAATGCTTGATTAGAAGGAGCCGTCAAATGAGACTCTAAAAAATAGCCTTGATCTAATACTAATTTTTGGTATAATTCTTTTCCATTTAAATATATTTTTCCATTTAAAGCTTTAACTTCGCGTAAACCAAAATAGCTTTCCACTCTATCTAAAATTTCATTGTCAGCTAACAATTTGATTTCTAAATCATATAAATTAGGATTTTCTAAATCCCACTTTTGAACGTTATTAGATAAACTAATTTCACAGTTACAATGACCATTTTCAACCTTAGTTTTACAACTTCCAACTACTTCTTCTGCAAAGGAAACAACAGATTCAATAACTAATTCATCAGCATATTTTGTTTCATATTCTAAAACTACTTTTTCATCTGATAATAAAGGAGTTATTTTAACTTTTTCAACTCTTTGGTGATTCACTTTTTCTAGCCAAACACTTTTGTAAATTCCTGTTGTATCAACATACCAACATCCAAAATTTTCATCTTTCCATCTTTGTTTACCTCTAGGTTTTTCAGTTGAATAATCATCTTCACATTTAACAACTAAAAGATTTTCTCCTTCATTAACAAATTTAGTAATATCAAATGTTAATCTGTGATAAGCACCAAATCCGCTTCCAACATATTGACCATTAATATAAACTTTAGTAACATAATCAGATCCTTCGAAATGTAAAAGCAAATCTTCGTTTGCATTAAGGCTGACATTTATATTCCTTTCATACCAAATATAATCACATCTACTTTGAATATTTACTTTAGAACTAGGACATTGATAAGCAAATGGAACTACAATATCAAATTCTTTTTCAAAACCTTTTTGATATTCTAAACTTTCTCCAACATTTTCACTGTCAAATTTAAATTTCCAAACACCATCTAATAATTCGAAATTATTTCTAACAAACTGTGGTCTTGGTGACTCATTAAAATTAATTTTTCTTCCCATAAATTTTTATAGTATAATCAACTGTACTTAATAAGATTATACTCTCTCCTTCTATTATAAATATTAGTTGCAAGTACAACACAACTTTCATCTAATCATAACAATCATTTAAACTAACTATCATAAAATACTTTTTATAGCATTTAATACTTATTTTAAAACATTATATTCTAATATTGCATTCATAAAAGCTTTACCTAATTCAACCATTGATAGGCTATCATAATGGAATAAATCAGCGCCCGATGTAGGTTCTTTTCTAAAATCCAACTTCATTGCAATTGTATCAATATATGTTCTGTTTTCTTCATCTAATTTTTGAACGTCTTGTTTCATTTGATTAATTCTAAGGTAATTAGTCCATGCAGAAGACTCAGAAATTCCTGCATCAATAAATTTTATTTTTTCATCGCCTTCTTCGATATAATTTGTCAAATCTTCATTTAAATCGTTTATAAAATTATCCAAATAAGTGCCATATACAGCCGTTTTTTCTTCTTCATTGCTATCTGATTCACCTTGCATCTAACAAATATCCTTTACATATAAAACGTAGCCCGCTTCTTCTAATTTAGTCAATTCTTTATATAGATATAAAATCATTCCTCTGCGCCACCGCCACCAAATAAAACAAATAAAAAAAATAAACATTAAAATAACTTTCTTCTTATCCTTCGTTTATACCTGTTTTACAATAAAATTTTTTAAAGGTAATAAAATAAAACAATTACCTTTATAAGAAAAATATAAATTATCCTAATAAATACTCGTCGATAAATTCTTGTTCTGAAACAGAAAGTGTTCCATCACATGTTAAAATACAAATCGCTAAAACACATAATTCTCCCATGAAATCTTCATCTTGTTCAGTTGCAAATCCAAAAAATTCATCAATATCTGTATTTTCATATGTGTTTTGTATTGCGTTATAAAAATCATCAAATGAAACTTCAGTACCAGTAATGCTAGTGAAAAGTTCATACTCTTCATAAGTTATTTCACTATCAGCCATAGTGAAAATACTAAACATTTGTAAGAATGCTTCAAACAAGTCATCTCCTTCAAAATGTTGTTGAAAAACATTCAAAATAGCTCCTGCAGCTTCTTCAGCAATTGCATTTCTTTCATCATCATCCATGTCTAAATATTGTTGAAACATATCATTTAATTCACTCATCTTTTATACCTTCCTATACCCATTTTAATATTACTCTTCGTTCAGCATCAGAAATATAACCTTTACCTGAACAAATTGCACAACCTAATCTTGCGAAAACTTCTCGAATATGTCTTGGAGCGTCATTCATAATTCTTTCTACAGTATAACTCCAACGATTTTCATGGAAATTTCTTCTTAACAAAGAATAATTATATTGATAATTCCAATCCGCCATTGCATAACGCAAAACGTCTTCTTCACCACCATCTACAAACTCATCAACATCAACAAAATATAAAGCACACAAAAAAGTATAATAATATGCATCTTCATCACTATAATATTGTGTTAAATAGTGACATATTTCATTCAAATGTTCTGCTGCATATCCTCCTAAAGATTCACAATCATTACTTTCATAAGCATCCATTATTTTATTCCAATTAGCCATAAATTCCTCCATTTTTAATATCCTTTTTTATAAGAAATAACGTTTCTAACCTCATTTTTAGTAATTAACCCAAGAACATTATTTGTAACATCTATAACATATCTTTCATGACCATTTTCCACACGCATAGCGGCATGAGGAGATAAAATTATATTATTTAAATTATGAAAAGAAAATTCTGATGGCATTAATTTAGTATTTTTATTTTTTGGTTTTTCTTCCCAAGTATCAATAGCCGCTCCACCTAGATACTCATTTTTTAACACATTATATAAAGCCTCTTCGTTAATAACATTAGCTCTACCAACATTAACAATAAATTTTCCTTTCATTAGTTTAAAGATTTCTTCGTTAAATAAATTATTTGTGTTAGCTGTTTTAGGCACTGAACATATGATGATATCACATTTTGTAACTAACTCTTTTAAGTCTTTTACAAGATTAATGTTTTCATACAAATGACCTCTATCAATTGTATAAGTAACAATATTATTTCTTAATAAAATCTTATGAATATCTTTTCCTATATGACCATATCCAAAAAGACCAATTTTCATATTAAAGATACTCTTCCAATACATATTGTCATTATCATACCAAATACCTTGGCGTAAATTTAAGTCAAATTCATTAATTCGATTTACTAAAGCAACACTTAATCCAAAAGCATATTCAGCAATAATACTACTATCAGCATGTGAGTTAATCAGTACAATTCCTTTTTCTTCAAGCAAAGTTAAAGGAAAATCATCAACACCAGTTTTATAAGCAAAGATATATTTTAATTTATTTGCTTCACTAAGTTTATCCTTTGATAACTTTTTACCAATAAATATATCATAGTTAGCTAAACTATAATTTTCTAAATCTACAACATCTACTTCCCCATGTTCTTTTAAAGAAGTAATCATTTTACTAAATGCGTCATCGATTTCTGAGATACTTAATAAAATCTTAATATCTTTCATCATCTAATCACATCTTTCTTTTGGTTGTTTTTTAACCATTTATTAATTTCTCTTCCACTTAATCCAAGTACATCACCACTAACTAAATGTTTTAAAATACTTAAATCAATTCCAAGAGATAAAGCTTCATTAATATTTTCAATATCTCTATTTAAAATGTGGATAATACCAGCTACAAAAGCATCTCCTCCACCTATTCTATCTAAAACTTCAAAACTCTTACTTTCAGTATGTGATTCACTATCTAAAGAATAAAGATGGCCACTTAACGATTGTGTATTAGCACTTAAAATTTCTCGCTTTGTATTAATTAAATATTTAACATCATATTCACTTAAGAAACGTTTAATTGATAACGTTTCGCTTTCTTCTTTAATTAACATGAAGTTTTCAAGATCAAAAGAATTTCCAAAACAAATATCAACATATTCCATAATTTCTCTATATGCTGTTTGTGCTTCTTCCAAAGACCAAAGCGTACAGCGATAATTAAAGTCAAATGATACAGTTATATTTCTTTTTTTAGCTTCTTGACATAACTTAATTGCCACCATTTTACTAGTTCCTGAAATAGCTAACGAAATACCTGTCACATGAAACCAACTAGCCCCATCAAATACCCTATCATAATCAAAATCATCTATAGTAAGTGTATTAATTACTGCAGCTTTTCGATGATATATTACACTAGATGGGCGAGTTGAAAAACCTTGCTCCAAAAAATAAATGCCTAACATAGTGCCACCATAAACAATATTGTCTACACCAACTTTATGTTTTAACAAATGACGAGTTACAGCTTCTCCTAATTGATTGTCAGGTAATTTTGTCAAAAAAGATGTATTATCACCAAGATGAGATAAAGCAACTAAAACATTTGATTCAGTACCACCATAACACAAATCTAATTTATTACAGTCTTCTAAAGATTGTAAATTTTCTGGTGTTAATCGCATTAATATTTCACCATAAGCAACCACTTTTTTCATTAAAAAACACTTCCCTTTATTCAACGTTTTTATCCTTAATTGCTTCAATTCTAGGTTGACACAATTCTAAATATGACAATGTTACAAGCAATGCTTCCCCACAATCATATTCTAAATATTTATTAAATAGTGAAGAAAATTTGTAACCAAAAGTATCCTTAAATTGAGAAAACTTACTACAACGAGGGTAAACAACTCGTGGTACTTTTGTAACTTTCTTTCTCGAAACTTTAAGTCCATATCCAAAGTCAATTTTAATATCTGAATAATCAATTAAATAATATTTTGATGATAATTTACCTGTTTTTAGAGGCGGAATTTTTTCAGGATCATTTTTAACTGTTCCAGCATTTTTCTTTAATAACTTAACAAATTCATCTTTTGTATAATTAACAGTAACAACAAAATATAAATTAGGCTTCCCACCCTCAAGTAAATCACGGGCTAAACCTAAAAATGTTTTACTCAAATCTAATGTTTCATAATCTTTTTCTAATAAACCAAAATTATCTTTCATCGTCTTTTTAATTACACCAAGCAATTTTTTATTTGCGTACTCTACACTTTTTTCCATTAAAGTATCATTTTCCAAACCTAAGTCTGAAGCTTTTAAAGCTAAAGAAATTGGTTGAGCAAATTTATTTTTCCATGTTGTTTTTTTATGGTCACGTTTTTCTAATAATAAATAACCATCTTTTGTAATAATCATTCCATTAATACCAATTTGATTACTCAATTTAGATTCATGTAAATATGAAACAGTTTTATTAAATTCATATATTTCTCTAACACTCATATCACAATCAAGTTTATAATCCATACAACGATTTGTCAGTAACATATGATAATAATAAGTTCTTGAAGTATGAAGTGTAACATTATCACCTTCTACACTTATATCATCTAAACGAATCGTAAGATTATTTGATGTTTGGGAATAACGATGTGCCTTTAGAAATTCTGTTCCATTACCAATCACAAATGATGGTAATTCTTTAACTTTTGTACTATCTAAAAGATTAACATTACATTTTCCTAAAATGTTTGTATATATATTAACAGTTGGCAAAAGTAAAACGCCATGATTATTAAATAAATCAGTCTCACTTTCCATTGATTCATACTCAGCGGAATAAATATCTTTAACATGATTTTTAATTTTCTTTTCTGTACGAGTATGGTGAAGTTCCATAAACATACCTTCCTTAGAGAAAAAGTCTTTACTCATGTCTCTTATCTTATCAATTTTATGTCCTTTATAACGACAAATTATTTGATGATGATCGTCGATAATTTTCATACTTTCTTCTAATCTAATTTCACTATACTTCATAATTGTAGAAACGCTAATTGTCACAATTCCAGCAAAAAAGAAAGCAACTGTACCTTGGTCAGTAATAATATTTATCATATAATTGATAAATCCTTCATCACTAACAAAAGCTCCAGCAACCGCAAAAATAGCAATCAAAAGCAAAAAATAAAATAAAATTTTTAAAAATGGATTTTTCAAAAATTTAAGAAAAAATTTCATAATTTTTTT
This sequence comes from uncultured Anaeroplasmataceae bacterium, assembly GCA_964606905.1. Taxonomy (GTDB): domain Bacteria; phylum Bacillota_I; class Bacilli_A; order Acholeplasmatales; family Anaeroplasmataceae; genus CAZSIA01. The sequence continues at coordinate 26,924 of CAZSIA010000004.1, forward strand.
TATCATAACAAATACCACCTAAAACTATTTAGCATTAAGTTAATGCTATTAGATACTTTATTATATCACTAGTTTAATAAAAATGAAATATCGCAAATATGAAATCATTTGCAAAATCTAAATTTTAACAAAAAGAAATTGACAACCCAAAAAAGAAGAGTATATTAAATGTTGTGCTTAAAAGAAAGAAGGCTTTATTTATGTTAAATAGTATCAATTTTGTATCAACAACCTCTTCTGTTTTATTAAGTCTTTCAATCGCTTTACTAGCGGGACTTTTAATGAGTAGAGTTGTTAAATTAATCAAATTGCCAGCTGTAACAGGATATTTAATAGCGGGAATAATAATAGGCCCATTTTTACTAGGGAGTTTTAATATTGATGGTATCGGAATTACAACTAGCGAATTAGAAGGATTAAGAATATTAAGTGAATTAGCATTAGGGTTTATCGCCTTCGCAATGGGAAATGAATTTAGATTATCCCAACTAAAAAAGATAGGCAAAAGTGCTACAACTATTGGAATCTTTCAAGCAATATTTACAACAATAATTGTTGATATTGCACTAATCACTCTTCATTTTATAATTCCTGATAAATTTTCATTAGAAGCGGCAATTGTCCTAGGAGCAATCGCTACCGCTACCGCTCCAGCAGCAACCCTAATGGTAGTAAAACAATACAAAGCAAAAGGGCCTTTAACAGATATTTTACTTCCTGTTGTTGCTTTAGATGATGCGGTTGGATTAGTTGTATTTGCAATCAGTTTTGGAATAGCTAAATCAATTAATACTGGTGCTATTGATGTCATAGGAATTGTAGTTGAACCTCTTTTAGAAATCATTCTTTCATTAATTTTAGGTGCAATATTAGGAATATTATTTACACTATGTGAAAAACTATTTCATTCACGCTCAAAAAGAATGGCAGTAACAGTAACATTTGTAATGATGGCTGTTGCATTATCTACTTTAAAATTTCAAATCGGAAATATTCATATCGCATTCTCATCACTACTAACTTGTATGATGTTAGGAACTGTATTTTGTAACATATGTGATTTTTCTGAAGAATTAATGGCTAGAGCTGACCGCTGGACAGCCCCTATTTTAATTTTATTTTTCGTGGTAAGTGGGGCTGAATTAGAACTTAGTGTATTCATGGATTTAGCTATTGTTCTAATCGGTGTAATCTATATTATCTTTAGATCTATTGGTAAATACTTTGGAGCAAAAATAAGCTCAAATATTTGCAAATGCGATTCAAATATCGTTAAATACTTAGGAATAACTCTTCTTCCTCAAGCTGGTGTTGCATTGGGAATGGCAATTAAAGCTAGTGAACTACCTGGGGATGGAAGCATAATAAGAAACATAACATTATTTGCTGTATTAGTTTATGAAATAGTTGGACCATTCTTAACAAAAGAAGCTTTAACGAAAGCTGGCGATATCGACCCAAGCGGAAGAAAATCGACAAGAGGAATCCACCCAGAACAAAATGAAAATGCGCCTTTATAGAGGCGTTTTTTTATATATAAAAAACATCACAAACAATTAAGTTTGTAATGCTTATAATGTTTTTGCTTTATATAAACGAAGTTGTAAATTTTCATCACGTTTTCTTACAACTCCATTAAATAACACTAATTTTTTCGAATAAAATACATCTTTATACGTACTAAATTCAACATCAAAAACAACAACGTCTAGTATTTGATAATTACAATCAAGCGTAACAAAAGCCATTTCGTCACCTTTTTTTGATGTTATTTTATTTACTCGTTTAATTTTTCCAACAACATTAACCTTCTTACCAACAACCATATCAATTGGCATTGTTGCTTTATACATTTTCAAATATTTATTGTAATCGGCAAATAAGTCGTATTTCAAATTAAAACCTAACGCTGAAAATTCTTTTTCACGAAGTTCATCAAAACTAAATTCTTCTACATTATCGATAACTTCATCTTTAGAAATATAAATTTCATATTCACTCTCCACATTTTGAAGTAAATATGAATGTGAAACATTAAATGAATCAAAAAATGATGCGTTTACTAAATTTTCTAACATTCTTTCATTTATTTCGTTACCCATTCGCTTTTTAAAATCAAAAAAGTCTTTAAATAAACCGTTTTTTCTTTCATTAATAATTTTTCCAGCCACAACTGTACCAATCGAATGGATAGAATTAATCGGCATTATCAAATTATTATTTTCGATCACAAAACTATCTTTACTTAAATTCACATCAGGATTAACAACCTTAATTCCTTTTTTAATAGTGTATTTAATGTAATTAGCAAGCTCACTATCATTTCCAATAACATTGTTCAAAAGTTTAGATAAAAATACTTTTGAGTAATTTGTTTTTAAATATGCCATTTGATATGAGAATATTGCATAAGCCACAGTATGCGAACGGTTAAATCCATAATCAGCAAATTTAGCAATGTAATCATAGATTTCATTAGCTACCTTACTATCATAACCTTTTTCTACTGAATGAGAAACAAATCGAATTCTTTCAGCTTCTAAAATATCTTTTTTCTTCTTTGATACAGCCCTTCTTAAGACATCAGCCTCACCTAAAGAATATCCCGCAAAAACTTGAGCAATTCGCATTATTTGTTCTTGGTAAATAATAATGCCAAAAGTATCCTTTAAAATTGGTTCTAATAAAGGATGCAAATATTCAAAAGAATCACCATGTTTACGTTTAATATATATATCAATATTTTCCATAGGACCTGGTCGATACAAAGCAAGAACCGCAACTAAATCTTCAAAATGATTTGGCTTCATATTCTTAATAACATTAGTAATACCTGCACTTTCTAATTGAAAAATTCCTAAGGTATCACCACTTTGTAACAAATTAAATGTATTAGTATCATCAAAAGGAATCTTTCTAATATCAAAGTTTGGTTCAACTTTTTTTATTTCCTTAACAATATCAGAAACTATACTAAGATTTC
>CAZSIA010000005.1:0-10577 GCA_964606905.1 uncultured Anaeroplasmataceae bacterium
TTGACTTTTATTATTTTTTTTACTAAAACGATATCGTTTTGATTTAAAAAAAATAAAGGTATAATAGAAAATAAAGAAAAGTAATTTTTATTTAATGTTGATAATATAATTAATAAATAGAGATTAATATTAATTAGTGAAGTATTTCCTAAGTATATTAGCAATGATAAAGATAGAATTAGTAAAATTTGTAATATTTTTTGTAACATAAAAAGCTCCTTTTTACTAATTTTAAATATATCAATAGATTAATTTTGTTAGAATTTGGAGGAAGTTATGAAAATTATATTAGCTAGTAATTCGCCAAGAAGAAAAGAATTGTTGAAGAGTTATAATGTTAACTTTGTTGTTGAACCAAGTAATGTAATTGAGGAGTTAGATAGTAAATTAAGTGTATATGAAAATGTAATGAATTTAGCAAAAATTAAAGGGGTTGATGTTTTTAATAAAAATCCAGATGATATTATTTTAGCCGCTGATACAATTGTAGTTTACAACGATGAAATTTTAGGAAAACCGATTGATGAAATGGATGCCTTTAGAATGTTGAAACTTTTGAGTGGGAAGACGCATGAAGTTATCACAGCAGTTGCAATAATTACTAAAGAAAAAGAATTGATTGATTATAAAGTTTCAAAAGTAACATTTCAAAAAATTACAGAAGAAGAAATCTTAGAATATATAAAAACAAAAGAGCCTATGGATAAAGCTGGGAGTTATGCAATTCAGGGAATCGGTGCCAAATTTATTAAAAGTTATGATGGAGATTTTGATAATATAGTTGGACTCCCTATGAAGTTAGTATTTAAGTTGTTAGAAGAAATAAAATAACGCTATTGAAAAATAAAAATCAATAGCGTTTTTTTGCGTCTTAGGGAATCGTATATTTGCCTGATTTGTACCAAACTAAGCATAAAAAGCCACCTAAGTGGCTGATGAGTATATAAATTTATTTATTACTTATTTAAAAGATATAAAGTTAATAATTTCATTGTGTTTACTATTCCATCTAGATGCGTTCTTTCCATTCCGTGACTGGCGTGAACACCTTGACCAATTAGAGCGCCTTTTAAATCTCTTCCTGCGCGATATGCTGCACCGACATCACTTCCATAATAAGGAAATATATCAACGACATAGTTTACATTGTTTTCTTTGGCTAATTTTATTAATCTAGTTGTCAATTCGTAATCGTATGGCCCACCACTATCTTTTGCTGCGATGCTGACTGCGTATTCATTACCTGCTAAATCTTTTCCTACACAGCCCATATCAACTGTTACAAATTCGGAAATTTCTTCATCTACAGTCGCTGCACCGTGGCCAACTTCCTCGTGATTTACAAAGTAAATTAATGTATTATAAGCTGGTTTTAAATTATTGTCTTTTAAATATTTTAATACGTTTAATATTACACAGACACTAGCTTTATCATCGATAAATCGTGATTTGATAAATCCGCTTTTAGTTATAACAAATTTTGGCTCAATAAAGATATAATCACCATTTTGAATACCTAAATCTAAAACGTCTTTTTTGTTAGAAACTTTTTCATCGATTCTAATAATAATATTATTTTCTTTTCTTTGTTTATCGCTATCTTCATATACGTGGCTTGAAGCAGAATTTGATAAAATAGTTCCTGTGTATGTTTGGTTAAATCTTGTTTGGATTTTACAATATTCTCCATCTAGCGTAGCTATTTGAGGTCCACCAATTCTTGTTACATTTAATGTTCCATCTCCATTAATTGAACGTACCATTAATCCGAGTGTATCAACATGAGCGGAAGTTGCGATTGTTTTTTCATTTGAATCTCCTTCCACTTTTATTTTAACATTCCCTTTTTTTGTAATGGTTGCAGTATATCCTAAATCATCTAGTATTTCAATTAATAATTTATTGATATTTTCGCTATATCCACTTGGAGAATCTATATTAAAAATTTTGGTTGCGGTTTCTTTAAAATAATTAAGGTCGAAGTTCATTTTAATTTACTCCTTTCATTCCACTTAGTATTTCATTTAATTCTTCTTCAGTATAAGTGTATTTGTGATGACAATATTGACAGGTAGCTTCTATTCCGTGGTCTTCATCTCGTAGTTGTTTTACTGTATTATAACCTAATGATTTAATTCCTTGCGTAAATCTTTCTTTAGTACAAGAACAAGTAAATTTAACTAGCATTGTTTTATGGATTTCAAATTCTTCATCCCCTAAAATTGTTTTAATAATATCTCTTCCGTTTTTACCTTCTTTAATCATTTCTGAAATTGGTGGGACGTTTTGTAGTCTTTCTTCAAGGTATGTAATTGTTGATTCATCGCATCCAGGCATTACTTGAATAATAAATCCACCTGCTGCAAGACATTCACCATTTAATCCTACTAACACACCAACGCTTACACTTGTTGGTACTTGTTCGCTTTCAGCGAAATAGTAAGCGAAATCTTCTCCGATTTCTCCACTTATTAATGGTACTGTTGAAACAAATGGTTCTTTTAGGTGCAAATCTTTTACCACTGTTAATGTGCCGTTTCTTCCTACAGCATCTCCAACATTTAATTTTCCATTGTTGTATTTTAAGTAAACTCCACCATTATTTAGATAACCCATTACGCGACCAGTAGCGTCTGATTCGCAAACGATTTTTCCTATAGGTCCGTTACCTTCGATTTTAACAGCAATTGATTGTTTACCTTTTAGCATAGAACCCATTATTAAGGTAGCTGTTAAACTTCTTCCTAATGCTGCTGTAGCAGTAGGATATAGTTCGTGAACTTTTTGTGCTTCTAATACTACGTCAGTAGTTTTTGCTACATATATTCTTATTGTATGATTAAAAGCTGTAGCTATTTGTAAGAAATCCTTTCCTTTGTGTTCTTTTGCTTTTTCATATAAGTATTGTTCATTCATATAATTATCACCGATAATAATTTTACCATAGTTTTAAAAATAAACTAGTTTAATATTATTAAATTAAGTATAATTAAATATGGTGATAAATGTGTCGTTTAAGATTGGAAATGTAGAAATACCTAATCGTGTCATTTTGGGACCGATGGCAGGAAACACAAATTACGCGTATCGAAAAATTGCAAAAGAATATGGTTGCGGATTAGTTTATGCGGAAATGGTTAGTGATAAAGGGTTAAATTATAAAAATAAAAAAACACAAAGTATGATTAATGTAGGTGATGATGAGCATCCAGTCAGTATGCAAATATTTGGTTCTACTGTTGCTGATATGGTTGAAGCAGCAAAATTTATTGATGAACATTCTAATTGTGATATTATTGATATTAATATGGGTTGCCCAGTTAATAAGGTAGCTAAAAAGAGTAAAGCCGGTTCTGCTTTAATGCAAGACCCGCAACTTGTTTATGACATTGTTTATAATGTTGTACAAAATGTAAAAAAACCAGTAACTGTTAAAATTCGAAGCGGTTGGGATAGTGCTCATATAAATGCGGTTGAGATTGCTAAATTGATTGAAAAAGCAGGAGCGAGTGCGATTGCAATACACGGAAGAACAAGAGCGCAAATGTATTCTGGCAATGCTGATTGGGAAATTATTAAAGAAGTAAAAGAAGCGGTGAATATTCCCGTTATTGGTAATGGCGATATTAAAAGTTGTTTTGACGCATTAAAAATGATTGAAAAGACCGGTGTTGATGCGGTAATGGTAGCTAGAGCGACTCTTGGGAATCCTTGGATTTTTAAAGAAATTGATACTTACTTACAAACAGGTGCAGTGTTAGATAGGCCAAGTTATGAAGAAATTCATGAAGTCATTTTAAAGCATGTTAAATATTTAAGAGAATTAAAAGGAGACCATTTAGCGATGCTTGAAATGCGAGGCCAAATTGCCTATTATTTAAAGGGATTACCAAATTCAACTTTTGCTAAAAAAGATTTATTTCAAACAAAAACAATTGATGACACTTTAAATTTGATTGAAACTTATTTTAAACAATTAAAAGAATTATAAAAAAATGTCTTGATTAAGCGCTTAAAAAAACTCTTTATTCTAAAAAGAGTTTTTTTGATCATTTATTAGGTTAGAATAAGAACTTATTAAATCTTCGACAATTTCTTTAAGATCTGGTGGCAATTTTTTATATTTTTTAAATATTTCTATTTCTTTTTGTGTCATCAAAATTGTTCCTTCATTAGATGAAAAGAATTGTGAGAGAGTTATTCCTAATCCTTCACACATAGCTTCTAAATTTGAAATCGAAGGAATAGTGCCTCTGGAAAAAGTGTTTGCCAAAGTGGATTGGTTAATTCCTGAAACTTCAGCGAGTCTATATACGCTCATATTTCTTTCTAATCTTAGTTCATTTAATTTTTTTATGATATCCATTTGGTCCATTCCTTTTTATAGTTATATTTAATTATATGTTACAACAATATTAAACTATACATATAACAAAATTGAGTTGACAATATAGTTAGATTTAACTATAATTTAGTTGACTTTTTTTGGTGGGATATTAATATGTTGAATGATATAACTATATCTATGGATTTTTTTATTATTAACTCTAATTTTAAAGATATCAAAGTAAATTTAAATGCTTCTTTTTTATCTAGAAATAAAGAGATAAATAATTATGAAATTTTGGATTCTTTTAAGTGTAAAAATGAATATGCTTTAGCTGCTTCAAGCGGAGTGTTAACTACTATTATTGATTTGATGTTTCTTCGCAGGGTTAAATTTGATTTGAATACAAATGTAGAAGAAATTTTTGAAGTTATTAAAGAATTTGTTGTTGATTATACTAAAAAGAATAATTTAATTAATAATTTAGAGGGAATTGGCGTGCTTGGTTTTTTAGTTGATTTTTCTAAATATCCTTCAATTTTTGGTTTGATTTGTTCTATACTCCTACAATTTACTCAAAATATTAAGTCTAAGATTGAAATGGTATATTCAGATTTAACAATTAATCGTTCTTTTTTTACCTTGATCGTTGTTTCTGGATTTTTTAGTTGGCTTTTGAATATAATTGATAATAATGTTGTTGATGAGATAGATGATAGTATTCCCTCTCCTTTAAAAGTGTTGGTTTGTGATATTTCTAGAAAAAAAGAAGCTGTCAACTCACTTAAAGCGTTTGTAGACGGGAATGAAGATTTTAATAAGATTTTAATTAATATATATGGTGAAACATATATAAAAGAAACAAAAGAAGAAATAGGAAGAAATGCATTGTTAACTATTATAAATGAAGCTCTTACTTTTTCAAGTTGTTTTGTTAGTAATTTATTAAAGTATAATCAAATGGTTATGGATAAAATGTTGGCTATTTCTACAGCTGTATATTTTGCTCTTAGTAATTCAGATGGGCTTGTTTTAGAAGTGTTAGGTGTGGATGATAATTTTAATACGGTAATGTTTGAATTAGATATCACAGGAGTAGAAGTAGTGAAAATTTTAATAAGGGAAGAGTTTTATGATAATTATAATCTTTCAAAACAAAGTGATGAAGCGCGTTTTTTGCAATCATTTCGACTATATTTAACTAACACAAAAATTTTTCACAAAAACGAAGAATTTTGGAAAATGAGTTTGGATGAAAAAGAATCTTTAATAGAACTGGTAAATGTTTTATATAAATTGAAATAAAAACACCAAATTATGGCTAAATTTGGTGTTTTTTTGTTATATAAAGACGACTACTTTATTATTTTAACACTGTTACGTATTGTTAATTTGCAAGGAACAAAAATTTGTTTTGTAAGAGTAGTGTCGCCGCCTATTCTTTGTAGTAATGTTTCTGTCGCAATCCTTCCCATATCCCTTTGCGGAATAGAAACAGTTGTTAGAGGTGGAGTTAAATAAGCAGCTTCTGTAATATCGCTTATAGCAATAACTGATATATCTTCAGGCACATTTAATCCTAACGAATTGATTGCTGAAATAGCTGCTATCGCCATGTGGTCGCTTGCGACAAAGATTGCTGTAGGTCTATCGTTTGATTGAAGAAGTTTGATTGTTTCGTTGAAACAAGTATCTCTGTGCCATTTAGAATCAATCATCCAATTTGGGTTTATTTCTAAATTATATTTTTCCATAACTCTTTGGTAAGCTTCAAACCTTCCAATGTTTTTTAAGTTATCTCTGTTTATATTTGAACCGATATACGCAATTTTTTTGTGGCCGCATTCTATTAAATGTTCTACCGCTTCAACTCCAGCGTAAAAACGATTATAACATATATTGTCAATATCTGTATATGAAGTATCAATTCCTACGATGTATTTGATTTTTGATTTTAAAAACTTATATGCCTCATCACTAATATCTCCCATAATAATTAACCCTTTAGGATATGTATGGAATATAGTTTCGTAATTGTTTGTTTCAAAATCAAATTGAGTTAATAGAAATTGTAATGATTTGCCATATTTAGAAAGGTGTTGTTTGATTCCAGATGCAATTGTAGAGAAGTAGTTATCTTTATTTCCTTCAGTTGTTAGTCTTTGGATACAACCAATGCTTTGTTTTTTCTCTTCATTTTTAATATAGTTTTCTGGGATTTTGTAGTTTAATTCTTTGATTGCGTCATATATTTTTTTTCTTGTTTCCTCAGTGATTGAGAAATTTTTATCGTTATTTAAAACCCTTGAAACAGATGTTATTGATACTCCCGCAGCCTTCGCTACATCTCTTATTGATGCCATAATTACCTCCTGTTATTGTTTACTAAACAAATTTCAATTATATTTTATATGTTTTTTACTAAAAAGTCAACAAAACTATTTGAAAAACTATAATTAATAGTTTATTATTATAATATAATAGAAATGAAAACGTTTACCGCCTCATTAATGTTTAGTAAACAAAATGGTGCGAAGACGTTAAACCGATTGGAGGAAAAAAATAATGAAGAGAAAAATGATTTTTTTAATGATGTTGGTTTTGTTTTTATCGCTTTTTGTTACTAGTTTAACTAGAGTAAGCGCAGCAGAACCTACATTTAGTGGTGGAAGCGGAGCTGTTTTAAATCAAACAAGTCTTAAGGAAGGGTATGTTTGTGGAACAACTACACACGCTGGGCGCCTATCAATTGATTTTGGTGATGGTGTAGCAATTACATCTGATAACCAATATTTGAATTTAAAGGCATATTTTAAAGATATATTTCGTGTTAATTTATATGTTTACGATTCAGATGGTGGGACACAAACTGTAAAATGGTTTGCTGGTGCAGCTGACCAATCTGACAGTAGAATTGTTGCAAAAATAGATGAAGACGGTAATTTCTTATATCGCGGTGATTTGAGTGATGGCATTGACAGCCCTGCGGTATTATTAGGTAAAACTATTATAAAATTTGAATTAGAGTTTTATACTAGTAGTTCTGGTGAATTCCAATTATTAGGATGTGCATTTGATGCTGATAAATCTTATGATTCTTGGAATGATTTATATGTACCTGCTGAGGTTGTGTTACCAACTGAATTTGAATTTAAATCAGGTTCATCAACTATTACTATTGAAGATAATGTAGCAACAGTTAATACAACAGAAATGAAATATGGTGGAGTTTATACTGAATTTACTCCTATTACAAGTTTAAGTAGTCTTTACTACTCAATAAAATTAAAAACAACAGGTATTACTACACTTCAAGCGGTTGCTTATGATAGTGCAGGAACTTATTCTTATTGCGGAAATATTTTACCTTCAAAGAGTAGTAATGTTACAGTGACTGAATATGATGAATTCACAGTAGTTACAACTTATCTTAGTGAAAAGATCGCAAGTTTAACTGATTTGGTTAAAATTACTTTTAATGTACAAGCTGAAACTGAAGGAGCTACAATTGAAATATTAGATTTTTCAATTACTACTGATGATAAGCATGGATTTGAAGTTCCAATGGTTGTTGGTGATTTAGTGCCTGCAGGTTCTGCTGTTGTTGAAAAGAATGATAAAGGCGAAGATGTAATTTCTTATAGTACATCGCCAAGTGTTGGTTGGGTTTACTTCTCTATACCAGTAGTTAATCATAAAGAAAAGTTAACAGCTTTAGATTTTACTTTCACACCTGAAAATGATACAGAAGTATTCTTTAAAATTGGTTCTACAGAAGATTGGAGTAACGGTGGCTATAAAATTTTTGAAGGTGGAACTACTCATACTGTAACATTTGATTTAACAAAGTTTGGCGTTGAAGGTGAATCATTTAACTTCAATTTTATGTTAGATTGTCAAATTGATGTAACTACACCAAATACTGTTACAATCCATTCTTTTAAATTCTACAACCCTAATTTATCAGATTTAGAATTTAGTGTTGCTGATAAAACAGTTGATTATACAGGTGAAACTGTTCAAGTAGAAGTTACTTGTGCTGAAGCAGTTGAATTTGTATATGAATATGCAGTAAAAGCAGATAGTCCTGAATGGGTATCTGGTTTACCAACAAATGCAGGTGAATATTTAGTTAGAGTATCTTATACAGGTGAAGAATATAATTCAACTCCTGTTGTTGCTAATGTAATTATTAATAAAGTAGCATCTACTCTTGAAGAAGGAGCTGTTACTGTTAATCCTCATACACGTGTTGTTAGTATTAAAGATGGTGTCGAAGCTTCTTTAGATGCAGAATTTATCGAAGGTGAAGAAGTTTATGATGGCGATGTGCTTGGTTATGGAAAAACAATTTACTATCGCCATGCAGGTGATGAAAATCATTTTGCAAGTGATGTGTTAGAAGTTAAAGTTAATAAACCTACTTGGGGTAATGCAGTTGTTACTAAACAACCAACATGTACAGAAGATGGAGAACAAACATTAACATGTACTTCATGTGTAGATTGTAATGAAACTAAATTGGAAGTTGTTCCTGCAACAGGACATAATTATAATTACACACATGATGCAGAAGGACACATTGGCACATGTGCATGTGGTGATACAACAGAAAAAGAAGGTCATACAGGTGGTGCTGCTACATTAACTGAAAAAGCAGTGTGTAGTGTTTGTAGTGCTTCTTATGGTGAAGTTTTAAATAGCGTTGTAACCATTTATATGCAAAATAACTGGTTCTGGACTGATTTCTATCTTTATGTTTGGGGAGATAATGGCGGTAATGCTGAATGGCCTGGTGTAAAATTAGAACCAGCAGGAACTAATGATGGAAAAGATTTATATGTAATTGAATTAGATATTTTACAATATCCAAACCTTATTTTTAATGGATGGGATAGTCAATGGTCTTATCGAAATCAAACTGAAGATATAGTTGTGATGGACTATTATGATTATTATGCAACTGACGTTTTCTATATTGCTGATGGAAAGGTATTAGGTCATTTTACTCCAGCAGAAGGTGATGTTCATTTACATGAATATAATCTTCCTAACCATAACGATGTAGAACATTGGAATGAATGTTCTTGTGGATTAAAAGCTGAATCAGAGGCTCATGAATATAAAGTTGAAGGCTATGGAAATGGTTATACACATGTAGAGTGCGCTTGTGGTGCAATTGATGAAGCAACAAAAACTGCTCATTTAACATATGTAGTAACAAACTGTAATGATGCAAGTATAAGTGTAAGTGGACTTGTTGATTTAAGTGAAGGTTTATACACTTCAACATTAACTGTTGTAGCTTGGGATGAAATAACATTATATTATAATGGCGCTGCGATTTCTAGTAGTGAAGTAACTATGGTAAATGGTACTGCTTGGAACGGCGGTGGCTGGGCTGGAGAAGTCTATCCTTTATATCATGACGGAAGTACAACAGGATTCATTTCTCCAACAGGTGGAGATTATAAAGTAGCTTACAACCCAACTGAAAACACATTATTATTAGGTGATTATGTTGAACCATTACCAGAAGGTGCATATTCAGTTCAATCAGTTAATAGTGATGCAGAACTTGCTGTATGGAATGTTGCTGGAACAAAGATTAAAGATAACGGAAATTATGCAACTCCGCATGGTTGGCGTTTATTCATCGCTGTTGATGCAAAAGGAAGAATTGCATATATGTGTTTAAATATTCCAAATGGATATGGTGGAGCAACTGGCGACACTTATATTAGACATTCTGTTTATGCTGATTATACTACTAACTCTGCATTAAGTGTTGGCGATGATAATTGGAGTTTATTAGTACCAGAAGGTGGATTTGTAATTACTGCACATTCTGGATTAGCTACAGAATTAGTTCGTAGAATTTTAAATAACTCTAGTATTGAAGCAAATGATGATAATCAAGCAGCAATTAACTCTAATGTTCATAATGTAGATGCATTAACAGTTACATTTAATGCTGAAAAGAATTATATCCAAGTTACAACTCATAATCATGTTGCTTCAACTGAATGGAGTAAAGATGATGCAAATCATTGGCATACATGTACTGTGTGTGAAGGATTATTAGATGTTACATCTCATGCATGGAGCGAAGGTACTGTGACAACTGAATCTACTTGTACAGCAGCAGGTGTTAAAACATTTGCATGTACTTGTGGTGCATCAAAAACTGAAGAAATAGCATCATTAGGCCATACAGAAGTAGTAGATGCAGCAGTAGCGGCTACATGTA